>NZ_JBYSXD010000079.1:0-8584 GCF_058781865.1 Arthrobacter sp. FW306-1B-F12A | reverse complement strand
GTTCTTCAGCAGTGTTCCGAGCGAGAGGCCGATCAGCGCGACACCGGAGACATAAAGGCCGCCGGTGAAAACCCTGTGCTGGCAACTCTTCACTCATGGCTTGAGCCTAGTGGCCTTGCGCGGAGAGGTTGTCCATGGATCGCAGATCAAGCGATTGCGAATCAGACGTCCCGCTTCTTGAGCGCAATGAGGGCAGGAACCATGAACAAGATGACGTAGCCAAGGAACACGAGGCCGCCCGCCCACGGATCCAGGGTGCCGTCGACGTGGCCGATCGACAAGAAGCGGCCGCCGGCTTCACTGGGCAGGTACTGGGGGACGTACTTCCAGAAGTCTCCCGGTGCGAAGCTGAGGAACTGGCCTGCGAACGGGAGGACGAACATGATGCCCACCAGGACGGTGATGCCGCCGGCAGGGTTCTTCAGCAGTGTTCCGAGCGAGAGGCCGATCAGCGCGACACCGGAGACATAAAGGCCGCCGGTGAAAACACTGTAAAGGACGCCGTCCGTGTTCCAGCCGAGGTCAAGGCCAAAGTTGGCGAACATCGGTGAGGCCAAGAGGAAGGTCACGACGCCGGCCACGACCGAAAGGATATAGGAGACCACAACCAGGACCACGGCTTTGGCACCGAAGGTGGAGAGCCGCCCCGGCGCCGCATTCATGGTTGACCGGATCATGCCGGTGGCGTACTCAGAGGCGATGAAGAGCACGGCCAGGGATCCCATGACGAGGATGCCGATGTTGAGTCCGGCGTTCGGCAGGTTGTAGAGGCTGAATCCCGATCCCGGCGGGAAGGAGTCAACTGCTTGCTGCACCGTTTCCTTGTGACCCTGCCGGCCAACTTCGACCATCTGGTTGATGAAGTTCCACCGGACGAGGGCTGACAGCAGGCCGATGCCGACAATGGCCACGAAGGTGAGGAGCAACAGGATCTTGGTGCTCATGAGGGTCCGGAACTTGATGGACTCGGAGTTCAGCACCCGGAGGAAAGTGACGCCACCGGTCCCGGCTGACGGGATCGCATGTTTCTTGCTGACGGTAGTGGTGCTCATGACTGGATCCCTTCCATGGTGGCAGCGGATGTGGCGCCGGCGCTGGCAGGGCTTCCGTTCAGCGTCCCGCCTGGCGCTGCCGGTCCGCCGGTGATGTGCGAATGGTATTCCACCTCGTCCTTGGTCAGCTGGAAGTAGGCTTCCTCCAGTGACGACGTGAGCGGAGTGAGTTCGTAAACCAGCACGCGGTTGTCGAGGGCGAGCTCTGCGATGCGGATCGGCTCCACCCCGTAGATTTCCAGGGTTTCACGTTCGTTCTGCTCCACCCGGACACCGTCGCGGGCCAGCAACTCGGACAAGCGGGTGGTCTCCGAGGTACGGACCAACGTGCGCTTGCGGCTCTGGCTCTCGATCAGCGCATCCACCGTGGTGTCGGCAATGATCTTGCCGCGACCGATCACAATGAGGTGGTCGGCGGTCTGGGCCATCTCGGACATCAGGTGGCTGGAAATGAAGATGGTCTTGCCCTGGCTTGCCAGGTAACGGGCGAGGTTCCTGACCCACTGGACGCCCTCGGGATCCAGCCCGTTGACCGGTTCGTCGAGGATGAGCGTCTGGGGATCACCCAGCAATGCGTTGGCGATGCCAAGCCGCTGGCCCATGCCGAGGGAGAACCCTCCGGCTTTCTTCTTGGCAACTGCGGTGAGGCCGGTCATCTCGATGACTTCCTCAACGCGCGAGTTTGGAATCCCGTGGGTCGCTGCCATTGCGCGCAGGTGGTTGTACGCACTGCGGCTCGTGTGCACCGCCTTGGCATCGAGCAGCGCTCCCACTTGGTGGAGCGGGGCTTTGTGCTGGGAGTAATGCCGGCCGTTGACAATGACGTCGCCCGACGTCGGGCGGTCGAGTCCCATGATCATGCGCATGGTGGTGGACTTGCCGGCGCCGTTCGGGCCAAGAAAGCCCGTGACTTTCCCGGGCTGTACGGTGAAGCTGATTCCGTCCACGGCTGTCTTTGCGCCGTAGACCTTCCTCAAGCCTGTTGCCTCAATCATGGAAGCGTTCCCTCCGCTTGCTGCAGCTATGTGGTGACTGTACGTACAACGCTATCCACCAGTACGGCCGAATTCGCCGGTCTCAGGGATGATTCAGGGGCAGGTCAGGGTAGTCCCTATGGATGATGCCGGCCGCGCCCAGGGCTTGCAGGGCACTTGGGAGAGCATTAGGCAAGCGGTGAATACACCCGAAGCGCACGACGGCGGACCGTGAACTCCGCGGTCCGCACACCCGGCAACGGCTCGCCGTCGACCGCAATCACGAGCGGCTCTCCGATCGCTTCGATGCTGATTTCCCCGGCCTCGCTGAGGTGGGTCACCTTCGATGTACTCACGGTTCCAGTGAGGACCGCCCACAGCAGACGCAACCGCGCAAAGGGCTCATCGGCCGTGACCATGCGGATATCCAGCACCCCGTCGTCGAGCACGGGCCGCGTCAATGGTGCCAGGTCCCGCGGGTAGTAGCGGCCGCGGCCTATGTAGAGGATCCACAGCTTGTGGTGCACTCCGTTGATCAGGAGAGTGGTGGGGGTTGCCGCCCCGAAGGTGCGCAGACCCGCGACGAGTCCCGCGAGGGGTTTCCCCATGGCAGGCTGAAGCCGCTCGCGGCGGCGCACCAAGTTGGGGTACACGCCAACGCTGGCAGTATTCAGCATGATGAGCTCCGCAACCTCGTCCTTGCCGTCGATCCCACGGCCGGCGCTCACGTGGCCCAGATCTGTCCACGCCGCGGCGCCCGTTTTGGCGGCCTTAAGGGCGCCTTCGAGGGACCGTGCGTCCACGTCGCGAGCAAAGTGGTTGAGCGTTCCGCCCGGTAGCACCAGCAAGGGCAGTGAGTGCTCGACGGCGGCCGCTGCGGCCGCGCCGACAGTTCCATCACCGCCCCACACGCCCACGGCCTTCGTCCCGGGCCGCCCTGCTGTGGCCTGGATTGCGGCAGCCACGTCATCGCCATCGGAAATCAGGTTTATATACGCCTTGGGGAATATTTCTCGGAGCTGGGCTTCGGTGTCCGGCGAGTAGGAACCGCCGAGGGCGTTGACCGCAATACTTAGCCCCTCGCCGTCGCCGACTGCAGGCGCGTCGGCCGGTGAACGGTCCGTGTCCGGAACCGGAGGCCGGGCCGGCCACCACTTTCGCGTCAGGAGGGCCGCTCCGGCGCCGATCGCGGACCCCAGCACGACGTCGGAAGGCCAGTGGGCGCCCGTATGGACCCGGGAATACGCCACACCCGCCGCAACAGGAGCCAAAACTGCACCAAGGCGGGGATCCACCAGCGCGACGCCAAGACTGAATGCCACCGCAGACGCGGAATGGCCCGAAGGCATCGACGAGCTTGTGGGCTGCGGGTTCACAAAACGGAAGACCGGAAGGTGCTCGGGCAACGGCCGCGTCCGTGGAAGAAGCGTCTTGAAACCCAGATTGGTGACGGCGGATGCCACCCCAAGGGCCAGGAGTCCATGGATCGCGGCCTGGCGCGGCTTACCTGGAATTGCCGCACAGACGCCAGCTACGGCAAACCAGAGCTTGCCCTTGGTAGCGGCCTCCGAGAGGTTTTTCCAGACAGCATCGTGCCGGCCCTCCGGCCACCGGGAAACCGCCCGGACAATGGCGCGATCGAGCCGCGCCACGTTTCTCACGTCCCAATGGCCCCATCGCAGCTTGCTTCCCATCCCACCAGACTATCGGCGGGCTGGTTAGGATGTGGAGATGGTGAGGGTCATTCTCCCCCGCAAGCTCGATCAGGGACGCACCATTGTCATCTCGACCGTGCTGCTCGCAATTGCCGCGGTCCTCGGCGGCATTCTGCTTGCGGGGGATCGAAACCCGCCTTTCCAGGGCGTGGACGACGCATGGCAAGCATTCATGGCGACCCTCCACACACCGTTCTGGGATAGCCTGAACATCGCCCTCAACTGGACCGGCTACACGGGAATGCTGGTCTTCCACATTCTGCTCGCCTTGGCGTTGTTGATCCGGAGGAGACCCCGGTCGGCCGTATTCTCCGCCATGGCAGGACTCAGCGTGATGTTGCTGACCCAGTTGCTCAAGTTGGTCATCCACAGGCCGCGTCCCCTCAATGCGCATGTGGCTACGGACACCTATTCATACCCATCGGGGCACGTATCCGCTACCACGGCATTCGTTCTGGTGATAGCGCTCCTCATCGGGCGCGCCTGGACGTGGCTGCTCGCGATCGGCGGAATGCTGGCCATGATGATCAGCCGGATCTATTTGGCTGCCCATTGGTTCACGGATGTGGTGGGTGGCGCTTGCTTGGCCTCCACCATCGTGCTCCTCTGGTGGCTGGCCTGTCAGAAAATATGCATTGTGGAGAATATAGACGCACGGCGCGCCCTGGAGTGGAGATCGAGGGTCGCGCGCCGCAAGCGGCACGTCGAGCGGAGCGTCACGTAGGGTAAACCATCAGGTAGCACTCGGTCTTCTCCAAGAGAGCAACAATAGTCTTCGGGCATGCTCTCAAAACCTCAACTCATCAACGGCGGCATCGGGGTGGCCGTCGTGGGCATTGCCGCCGGTGCCTTCTTCGTGCTGAACGGTGTGCCGCAAACGGCCGCCGATACCACCGCCCGCACCGTCGCGGTCAGCTCAGCGGACCTCGCCGCGGTTTCCACGGCGAGCGGAAACGTCTCGCCCGCAAGCACCACCGTCATCAATGCGCAGAACTGCACCGGGCCCATCGCCACTGTCTCTGCGGTGACCGGTCAGCAGGTCACGGCCGGGCAGGTGCTGGTCACCATTGATCCGACGAACGCCCAGAACGCGCTGGCCGTTGCCCAGGCGCAACTGGATTCCGCCGCGGCGCAGGCAAACCAACAACAGGCCTCAGCCAGCAACCAGGTGGCTTCGGCAAGCCAGAGCCTCACCAACGCCCAGCAAACGGCCAACCTGGACGCGAGCCAGCAGGCCAGTGCCGTGGCCGCCGCGCAGACGGCCGTGAACAATGACAATGCGACTGTCGCCACGGCCCAGGCCGCTGCCAGCGCCCAGCCGAGCAGCCAGCCGGCCCAGAACGCGCTCAGCGCAGCACAGGCCCAGCTCGCGAAGGACAACCAAGCACTGACCCAGGCAGCCAACCAGCAAGCCAGCTCGGCCCTCAAGGACAAGGAGCAGATTGCCTCGGCAGCCACGGCCCTCAATTCCGCCCAAAGCGGTGGCGGCGCCACATCCAACACCACGTCTGCCCAGATTGCCGTTGATACCGCAACCAAAAACCTGGCGTCCTGCTCACTCGCGGCCCCGGTTTCAGGTACTGTCACCGCCGTGAACGCCGTCGTCGGCGGCAACGCCGGCAGCAGCTCCGGCTCTTCCGGATCCTCGGGTTCCGGCTCGTCCGGAGCTTCCGGCTCCTCCGGCAGCTCTTCCACGAGCGCCGCGAGCACCTCGTCCTCCGGACTGATTACGATCAGCGACACCGCGCACCTGCAAGTCATCGCCAACTTCGCCGAATCGGACATTGCCGCCATGAAGACCGGCGACTCGGCCACCTTCACCTTCCCGGCGCTCAAGACCGACCCGTCCGCGGCACCGGTCACAGGTACCATCACGGCGATCGCCCAGAACGCCACAACCACCAACAACGTGGTCAGCTATCCCGTGACGATCTCCATCAAGAACCCTCCGGCTGCCCTGCGGCTCGGCCAAAGCGCAAACATCTCCGTAACCACGGCGACCGCCAAGAACGCATTGACAGTGCCTTCGCTGGCCATTACCACCACGGGAACCAGGCAGACCGTCAACGTGATGAAGAACGGGACGGCGACGGCGGTGACCATCACCACCGGGATCACGGACAACGGCCGCACCCAGGTGCTCACCGGACTCAGCGCGGGCGACCAGATTGAACTCCCGGCTATCTCATCCACCCTGGACACCACCGGCACCACCGGACGGACCGGGACGGGCGGACTTGGCGGTACGGGCGGATTCGGTGGTACCGGCGGCGCCGGAATTACGGGCGGCACCGGTGGCACACGTGGAAATGGCGGGTAAGCAGCCGTGAACGACGCTGTCATCCAACTGGAGTCCGTGAGCAAGATCTATGGCAAAGGGGAAGCCGAAGTACGGGCACTCGATTCCGTCAGCATCTCCATTGACCGGGGCGACTTCGTGGCCATCATCGGCGCCTCGGGCTCCGGAAAGTCCACCATGATGAACATCATCGGCTGCCTCGACGGCGCCACCCAGGGGACGTATCACTTGGACGGCATCGATACCGGGACCCTGGATGAATTCCAGCTCGCGCAGATCCGCAACCGGAAAATCGGCTTCGTCTTCCAGAACTTCAACCTGATACCGCGCACGCGGGCCGTGGACAACGTCTCCATGCCGCTCGCTTACGCAAAAGTGCACCGCAAGGAACGGCGCGAGCGGGCCCTGGAAGTACTCGATTCAGTGGGTTTGGCTGAGCGGGCGGACCACAAGCCTTCGCAGCTGTCCGGTGGACAGCAGCAGCGTGTTGCCATCGCCCGGGCACTCGTGACCAACCCGGTGTTGCTCCTGGCCGACGAGCCCACGGGAGCTTTGGACACCAAGTCCTCGCACGAAATCCTGGATCTCTTCGAGTCCTTGCACGCCAACGGCCGGACCATTGTGATGATCACCCACGAGGCGGACGTCGCGGCGCGGGCCAACCGCGTTGTGCGCTTCCAGGACGGTCACATCATTGAGGATCACAGGATCCGCGCCGTGAATGCCCACCCTGTAGCCACGGCGGTGCCGGCATGATGATCGCCGAATCCGTTCGCTTCGCCCTGACGGGGGTGATGGCCAACAAGATGCGCTCCATCCTCACCACCCTGGGCATCTTGATCGGCATCGCATCCGTCATCATCCTGCTGGCCGTAGGAGCCGGAACCTCCAACGCCATCAAGGCCCAGATCGGCAAGCTGGGAACCAACGTGCTTACGGTCAGCCGCCAGACGACGGCGGGCGGCCGCGCAGCAGGCGGCGGACAAGCCGTCACCGGTCCGCGCTCCCGCGGCACCAACCTCACGCTCCAGGACATGGCCGCGCTGACAGATCCCGTCATGGCCCCCGACGTCGCCGCAACAGCGCCGGTAGTCACGGCACAGAACGTCACGGGTACTTACCAGGACGCAACCCATGCTGTCGCAACCTTCGTGGGGACCACGCCGTCGTACTTTTCCATTTCGAACGACACGCTCGCGGCGGGGTCCTACTTCAGCGACGGTGACGCCAGCAGCGGCACCGCAGTGGCCGTGATCGGCAATACCGTGGCACAGGACCTGGTGGGAAGCTCTGTGACCTCGGCCGTTGGGCAGACGATCGCCCTCAATGGCCAGAACTTCGTGGTCTCCGGCGTCCTGGCTCAAAAGGGGTCCTCGGGGCTCAACGATCCAGACGACATTGTGGTGATCCCCTACAGCGCAGCCCAGGACAAGTTCACCGGGTATTCGCCGTCCCTTGCCTCCATCACGGTCCAGGCGAAGTCAGCGGACGTGATGAACCAGGCCCAGAACGAGGTTCAGATGATCCTCGATGCCAGGCACAACGTCACCTCCGCCAATCGTGACTATCAGGTGCGGAACCAGGCGCAGATCCTCACGACGGCCACCACCACCACGGCCACGCTGACCATCCTCCTGGGGGCCGTGGCCGGCATTTCGCTCCTGGTTGGCGGAATCGGCGTCATGAACATCATGCTCGTCACGGTCACTGAACGCACCCGCGAAATCGGCATCCGCAAGGCGATCGGAGCCTCGCGCGGCAGCATCGTGAGCCAGTTCCTGATCGAATCGCTCATCATTTCGCTGATCGGCGGGGTGCTGGGAATTGCCGCGGGCTACATCGGCAGCGCCTTCCCCCTGCTCGGAACGCAACCCGAAGTCCAGTGGTGGACCGTGTGGCTGTCGTTCCTGGTATCCGCTGCGATCGGCCTGATTTTCGGAATCTACCCGGCCAACAAGGCGGCGAAACTACGGCCGATCGACGCCCTGCGGTACGAATAGCCGCCCACACTTCCACCCCCCAGCAACTCAAAAAAGAAACAGCCAACAGGAGATCTACAAATGTCCTATTCAGCACCGGAGCCCGGCACCACGAACCAGCCGGAGCCCCAGCAGCCCTACACCCAGCAGCCCCACGCCGGACAGCCCACCGCGGTCCTGCAGGCCACCGGCCAGGAACCCACCGGGCAGGGTTGGGGCCAACCTCAGGCGCCCGAGCCGTTCGTGCCCAAGAAGCGCTTCCAGATGGGCCGTCTGACGCAGATCCTCCTTGCCGTGCTTCTCGTCGCCGTGGGCTTCTTCGGAGGCGTCGGCGTCACCAAGCTCATGGATGCTGGCCAGGCCCGTCCGGGCCGCGGCCAGTTCCAGAACTTCAACGGCCAGGGCGGCCAGGGCCGGAATCGGCAGAGCGGAGCTCCCACCAACGGGGCATCGCCGAGCGCCATTCCTACGGCTCCCGCCACCTCGGCCCCGTAGCACCGCTCGTTGTAGCCACCCAACGGTCCCCACCGCCACCCTCGCCTCGCAAGTCCCCAGCCGCCCCCAA
>NZ_JBYSXD010000078.1:0-9810 GCF_058781865.1 Arthrobacter sp. FW306-1B-F12A | reverse complement strand
CGCTCACTTTTGGTGAGCGAGCGTCCCTGCATTTGGTCCTATATGTGAGCGAGCGTCCCAGTCGACCAGAGGGAACGACGTCGGGGTCAGGCTTGGGTGCCCAGCCTGCGGGAAATTTCGCGCGCGCACCTGGTCACTTCCGGAATCCACTCGCGGGCGACGTCCTCGATGCGGACCGCCCTTTCCTCCGGGGTCTCGGCGTCCTTGGTCCGGTGACGGGTGCCTCCGCCGGGAAACGCCCGGTTCGACACCGTCAACGTCACGCTGGCCACGGGATAGCGCTGCCGGTCGAGGACGGCGACCGCCACAGAAGAAAACCCCTCCGTGACCTCGTCCTGCTCCCACGCATATCCGAGCGATCGTGCCCGTGCCAAGAGATCCTGCAATGCGGGCAAGGATTGCGGGCCTTTGCTGTGGCGCTCCGCGAAAGCCTCCGGCCCAGGGAAAAGCGCAGCCACCTGGGCGGGGTCCATCTGGGCCATCATCGCCCTGCCGCTGGCCGTCAGGTGGGCAGGAAGCCGGACTCCGGTGTCGGTGACAAGGGGGCTTTGCCGCGGCGCCCGCTCCTCGATCACGTAAACGACGTCGCGCCCGTGCATCACGGCAAGATGGGCAGTCCGGCGGGTCCGGGCGACGAGCCGGGACAGGGGGAACCGGGCGATCCGCTGGATCGGAGCTTGCCGCGAATACCCGGTCCCCAACTCATGGGCGGTCACTCCCAAGGCATACTTGCGCTCCTCGGGAAGATGGACCAGGAAGCCGTCATCGATCAGGGAGGCAATGAGCTGATACGTGGTGGACCGAGGCAGTCCAACATCGCGCGCAATGATGGACGCGCTGACCGGGCCGGCCTGTCCGGCAACGTATCTGAGAACCGCCAGCACCTGGGCCGCGGCCGGCGCCTTGGGCCGCACCGATTGACTGTACATTGTCCTAGAATACGCCTCGGAATGTCCGGTATACCGGACGTTGCGCCCGCTAGGAAAGTCCCTCCAACCGGGCCCGTGCCGTTTCCGCGGCCCGGCGCTCCCGCTCGGCTAGCCGGGCTGCCAGCTTGCGGTCCCGCTCAGCAAGGGTGATCGCCCACTCCGTCGCGGCAAGCTCCTGTTGCAATGCAGCCAGCTTGTCCTTGGCGGCTTTGACGTCGACGGCGAGTTGCTCGCTCCGGCGCACGGCCTCGGACTTCTCGCGCTCGGCCTGCGCGAGTTCCAGGTCGGCCTTGTCCGCACTGCGCTCTGCTTCCGCGAGTACGGTTTGTGCCTTCTCGCGTTCGCGCTCCGAGTCTGCCCGCCCCCGCTGCCGCCCGCCGTCGTCGGGCTCTTCCTGGGTGACGTCCACCGCGGGAAGCGCGCCCGCAATCGCCACCGCGCCCGAGAGATCCACGGGTTCCAATCCGTTCGTGGCGAGCGAACGCACAAGCTGCCCGCTGCGGAGCGCCGCGGCGGCGCCGGGATCCGTCATGGCGGCCCTCAGCGTGGCCTCGATCTCCATCGCGGCGGCGCCACTGACCTTGACACCGAGGCCTTCCGCCACTGCCCGGGCCTGCTCGACGGCGGCGCCCAGGACGCGCGGGCGCTGTTGGCCGAGCGTGCGGAGACGGTCGTGATCCTGCTGCTCCTGGGCTCGCCCGAGCGAGGCCCCAAGCTCCAGGACGCCGGCGAATTCCTTGGTGCCGTGCCGGACAAGCATGTTGACGGCCCACGCCGCCGTCGAAGGCTTGGGCAACTGGGCGATTTGTTTCGCCAGTTCGGCATCCCCATCCGACTTGGCTTCCTTGGCCCGCGCAGTGCGGGCCGCCGTGAAGGCAGAGGGAACCAGTGTGTAGAGCTCGACGGCGATCCCGGCCAGGTTCATGGTGAAAGCGAGTGCCGTATTACTCGGCGAGGAACTCGGCCAAGGCGTCGGCCATGACGCTAGGTTCCCAGCCGTGGTTGGCGCCTGGAATGGTAGCTTTGCGGGCGCTCGGGATGTTGGCCACGATGGAGTCGGCCGCTTTCGGCATGATCGGGACGGTCTGCTCGCCGACTATCGCGAGGGTGGGCTGGGTGATGCCGGACCAGAGCTCTGCCCGAGGCGCGGACTGGGACCACGCGAGGGATTCGGCGTCGGCCAAAAGGCTGGGGCCCAATTCGATCATGATGGGCCATCCTGGACTGTTCTTGGCTCCGGCCAGCCACTCCGGCGGCATGTCCTTCATGTAGTACTCGATGGTGCCAGCCTTGTCGCCGGAGGCGACCCGTTCCTGGAGCCCGGCGAAGAATTCAGCCCCGCCGGCGCCGAGTTCTTCGCTCAGCGGAGTCTCCCAGAGCGCGAGCTTCGTGACGGGCAAGCCTGCTGCCACCGCTGCCAGGGAAATCGAGCCACCGGAAGAGCTCCCGAAGAGCGCGGCCTGGCCGCCCACGATGTCGATGAGCGTGGCGAGATCGTCGATGTTGTCCTTCAGGCTGAATGACGGAGCCTCAGCGCTTTCCCCTCGGCCGCGCCGGTCGTAATTCAGCACCGTGAACCCCTTGGCGGCCAGGAGCTTGGCCATCTCCATGGTGTTGGAGTCGAAGCCCCTGAATTGCATCGCGCCGCCAACCAGGATGACGGCAGGTCCTTCGCCGTATTGGTCATACCCGATGCGGGTACCGTCTTTCGAGATCGCAAATTCGGACATCTCAGACCCTTCGATGTGGCGGACAGTAGGTTCCTAAACTCTGGGGCCCATCCACGTGCGGGTCAAGGGGAAAGGGCCGTGTCCAGGAGTTCTTAAGAGCTTCTTAAGTGCCCCACGGGAGAGTGGAAACAGGCCGCACAACGGCCGTCACCCCGAACCGGAGACACCATGCGATCACACCCCAAGCAGAACACTTCCACGGAAGGCCGCGCTTCCGCCGTCGTCCGTCACAGTGTGCCGTTGCTTCCCCAGACGAGGTTCTGGCTCCTGTGGGGCATTGTCCTCGCCGCGGCCGTCCTTGCCATTGGCTTCAGCGTGCAGGCGGTAGCAGGCCTGACCACTGGGGAATTCGGTATTGACCAGGAACTCAGCCGCCATCACGTGGGCGCACTGACCACCGCGGCCATGGCTTTGAACGTCCTCTTCGCCCCCGTAGCGGGAGTCTGCATTGTCCTCGTGATCGGCTTGTACCTTTGCCTGGTCCGCAAGTCCTTCGTGCGGGCTGTCATGTTTGTGCTCTTTGCATGTTCGGGCTGGGTTGCCAGCGAGGTATTCAAACTTGTCGTTGCCCGCCACCGGCCCAACCCCGCGCTTCTTTTCGACCCCCTGGCTCCGGAAACGGGTTCCAACAGTTTTCCCAGCGGCCACACCGCCTTCGCCGTAGCGCTCGCCTTCGCTCTGTACTTCCTGGTCCGGGGAAGCCGGTGGGGCGTCATCACTGCGTGGGCCGGTGCTGTCATGGCCGTGGTGGTGGCGTGGTCGCGTATCTACATCGGAGTCCATTACCCCAGCGACGTTGTGGCGTCATTCCTGGCCACCAGCGCCGCAGTGATCGTCTTGGCCGGGCTCTGGAACCGGTACGCCCCTCGGGTTTTCGCGCGGCTACCGTTTGGCGTTGCATCAGAAGCAGGCGCCTCGGAGGCAGCCGCCTCGGAAGCAGCCCCAACCCAAGCACACGGATCCTGAGGAGGACCCCATGCACGTACTTTCCGCCATGCCCGCATTCCTTGATCCCACCACCCTCCTCCAGGGCTTGGGCCCTGCGGCGCTGGGAGTAGTGGCGCTGATCGTCTTCATCGAATCCGGTCTCCTTTTCCCTTTCCTGCCCGGTGACTCCTTGCTGTTCACCACGGGCCTGCTTCACCAGCAACTGCAGCTTGAACTGCCTGTGTTGATCGCCGTCGTATCAGCCGCCGCCATCGCAGGAGACCAGATCGGCTACATGCTTGGGCGCAAGTTCGGACGGCGATGGTTCAAGGACGACGCCCGGGTCTTGAAAACCGCCCACTTGGACGCGGCCGAAGAATTCTTCAAGCGCCGTGGCGGCCCCGCAATCGTCTTGGCCCGCTTTGTCCCCATTGTGCGGACGTTTGCGCCGCTCAGCGCAGGCATCGCGCGCTACAACTACAAATCCTTTACCCTGTGGAACATCGCCGGGGCCGTCATTTGGGCGACCTCCGTGACACTCCTGGGCTCGTGGCTGGGACACTACGAGTTCATCGCAAACAACATTGACGCCATTGCCGTAATCATGGTTTTGGTCTCCGTCCTGCCGTGGGGAGTCGAGTTGCTCAAAAAGCGGCGCAACGTCAAGGTAGGCGCCGCGAACGGGCACGCCGGGGAAGAATAGGCAGCATGACAACAGCTGAGCGGCCGGCCCTCCTCTTGGTCGAAGACGACTCCGCCCTGGGGCCGCTCATCAGCGAACTCCTGGAGCCGGACTTCTCTGTCCGCTTGGCTGTCAATGGGCGCGACGGGCTCCACCTCGCCTTGACCCAGAGTTGGGATGCGATGGTCATTGACCGGGGGCTGCCGGTCATGGACGGCATCGCACTCATCAAGGCCCTTCGTGCCAAGGGGATTGCCACCCCGATCCTCATCCTGACGGCGCTCGGTGCCACCGACGAGAAGATCCGGGGCCTCGACGCCGGGGCGACCGATTACATGAGCAAGCCGTTCGACGCCATGGAATTGGCCGCCCGCTTGCGAGCCCTCACCCGAACGTACGCGCTGCCGCCCCAGACCCTGGGAATCGGGGATTGGGAGTTCGACGCCGGTGCCCGCTCCGTGCGCTCCGTGTACGGTTCCGTCGTCACCCTGACGGCGAAGGAGGCCGGGCTCCTCGAAATCCTGGCCGGCGAACCCGAGCGTGTGTTTACCCGTGAAGACCTCATCAACGCCTTGTTCCACCCCACGGACCAGCCGGGCGTGATTGACACCTACGTCCACCATTTGCGCCGCAAGATTTCCAAAACGGTGATCCGGACAGTCCACGGCCTCGGATACCAGATCGGCGACCCCCATGACTGAGAACGACACCCATGACTGAGAACCCGGACCAGGAGACGCTCCGCAAAGCCTCCCTGAAGATCGCAGTGCGGATCAGCGCGGCATGCGCGGTTTTGGTTCTTTGCCTGCTTGCGTCCGCCGCGATCTACCTCTTCAACCAGGCGCAGCATCCAACGCTGCCGGGACCAGGCGAAACCGACTCCGTCTACGCATATCTGGACACAAAGGACCTCCTGAAGGCCATGATCGTTGCCGGCATTGCGGGGATCCTCCTCGCCGGTGCCATCGGCTGGCTCAGCGCGCGGAGCGCCATCAGGCCCCTTGGCGAAGCGCTTGCCCTGCAGCGACGTTTCGTTCAGGACGCCAGCCACGAATTGCGCACGCCCCTCGCCATCCTCGATGCACGGGTCCAGCTCGCCCAGCGCGATGCCGCCGCGGACTCAAAAACGGGGGAAGCGCTCGCCCGCATCCGAAATGACACAGCTACCCTCACCGGCATCGTCAACGAATTGCTTGTCGCAGCCACCGGCTCGCCTCCGGACGCAGCCGCAGAGCCGAGCGATCTCGCCAAGGTGGCGGGCGCCGTCGTCGAGAGCTTGCAACAGCTCGCGGGGGAGAAGAACGTCCGCGTCACCCTGACGGAAAAGGACCGGCCCTTCGCGCTCATTGACGGCAGTGGCTTCCGTCGCGCCCTCCTTGCGCTGGCCGACAACGCGCTGGCACACACCCCCGCTGGCGGCCAGGTGGGGATCACGACGGCGGTGCTCGGCAACCGCGCAGTGGTCACGGTTTCGGATTCCGGGGCTGGGATCAAAGGCGTGGACCAGACCCGGATCTTTGACCGCTTCGTGAGGACACACAGTCCGGAGGGCGCACCAGGCCAGCGCAGCTTCGGAATCGGCTTGGCGCTGGTCCGTGAAATCATCACCGGGGCCCGCGGCACTGTGGAGGTTGAGCGCAGCGGGCCGCGGGGAACGGTCATGAGGATCACCCTGCCGCTCGCTGCGAAAGATGCGGGCCCCAAAGATGCGGCGCCGAAAGACGCGGTTCCGAAAGACACCGGCCCGAAAGACACCGGCCCGAAAGACACGTCGTCCGGCTCGGCATAGCTTACTTAGGCGGCCCGCAGTTTGGCGGGTTGGGCGTATTTAAGCGCCTTTGCATGGTGTCGGAGCTTGCGTCGGTGGCTTCTGGAATCTGGCGCCGCCGTGCTCATGGATAGCCCGGTTCCTGGCAGCGGCGGGGCTGTTGATTGGTAGTGGTGTCCGGTGGGGGTGCGGATGTCCAGGACATGCCGTGTCCCGTGCTGGGTTGTTACTGCTCCGGTTTGTGCTGTCCAGCCGGGGAGTTCTTTGGTGTGGTTGCAGGCTTCGCACAGGCCCGCGCCGTTGGCCAGGCTGGTGGGTCCGCCGTCGTGCCAGGGGATGATGTGGTCGAAGTGCCGGATCGGTGCGTCGCAGTAGGGTGTCCGGCAGGTCTCGTCGCGGGCCTGGATGAAGCGCCGCAGCCCGGCCGGGAAAAGCCGGGACCGGGAATCGACGGCGACGAGGTCCCCGGTTCCGGGGGCGGTGAAAAGACGCCGGAGCCAGACCTTGAAGGCCCGGTCCGCGGACTGGCCGCCGGGACCGGCCTGGCCGGGTTCCGCCTGGCCCTCGTTCCCAACCAGCATTGCCCGTGCCCACGCAGCGGGGACAATCCCGTAGCCGGGGAGACGCGCCGGTTCGGCATCGCTCTGGAAGAGGGTGCGGTCGGTCATGACGAGCTGGACCTCAACCCCGCTGATCCCGCCGGGGGTGCCGGTGGTGCGTTCGACCAGGGCGTCGGCCATGATCTGCCCGCGGGACCGCGCGTCCCCGCCGGAGCGCAGCGAGTCTGCATGACGGGTCAAGGCCGCGTGCACGGCCACGCCCTGCCCCACCGGGAGCAGAGCGGTCAGGTAGGTCATGGTGTCCGGTGCCGGGCGCAGGGACACGTGCCGTTCCTCCGCGGCACGGCTGGCGCGTTGGGTGACGGAGCGGGGGTCCCGCCGGTAGGCGGCGGCCCGGGCTGCGGAGATGATGGCCTTGTCTCCGGCGCCGTCGAAGGCTCCCGTCTCGGCGGCGAGCTCCTCGTCCACGGCGCAGCGGTCTTCGGCGGACAGGCAGGCTGTTTCCTTCACCAGCAGGGTGGCGCGCCATTCGTTCAGCTGCCCGGTGTTCACGGCGGCTAACGTGTGCGGCATTTCGCTCACGAGGGCTTTCGCCAGGCCCAGCAACCGGGATCCTTTGGCGGGGGATTCCCGCCGGGCCAAGGCAATCTGGGCTGCGACGCCGCGGCCGCGCTCGTCGGCGGGGACGCCCAGGTTCGTCTCGGCGCTGCGCTGGGCCGCATCGAAGGAGACGGCAATCCGGGCCTGCGCAGCGGCGGCCGCGGACTTCAGATCCTCCAGGGCACGCAACTGGTCGATCAGCTCGGCGCGGCCATCGGGTACCGTGCCGTTCGGGAGGGCTGGCCGGAACGAGGTCAGGGCATCGATCACGTCCCGTACCCAGGCACCTGACAATGGAGCCGCGCCGCCGACTGGCGCGCCCGTCCCCATCAGCTGGGTTTCCCGAATTCCGGCCATAACCAAAGCATCCCAGGGACCACTGACATTCTTAGGTCGAAGAACACCTGCCCACCGAAAAATCCCGGAAATCAGCAGAAATTTTCCATATTTGCTCGGGAAGGATTCCGGTTCCCGGGTCTCCTTCAGCCGCCACCGGCTCAACCTCGCAGCCGTCGATAATCACCCGATGGGCGACGTTGTGATCGGCTTCGCCGGCGTGAGGTGTGCTTTGCGGTGGGCTCCCCTCAAGCCCGTCCCGTCCGCCTCTGGCGTGCGCATCCGAAGCGAACGAGAATGGCCTCGTGGTTCCCCCTCGCCAAGGCGGGGCCGTCGTTCCAATGAACCCCGCCGCCCGAAAGATCCAAAGTGCCTACCTCACCTTGACCCTCGGCAATACCCTTGCGGCCTCGTTCATTTGGGGGATCAATACCCTCTTCCTACTGGATGCCGGACTCAGCAATCTTGAGGCCTTTGCGGCAAACGCCTTCTTCACTGCCGGGATGGTCGTCTTCGAAGTGCCCACTGGAGTGGTGGCCGATGGTTGGGGACGCCGCGTTTCGTTCCTTCTTGGCACGGTGACACTGGCCGGATCCACCTACCTTTACTTTCTGCTCTGGCAGCTTTCGGCCCCGTTCTGGTGG
The DNA here is from genome assembly GCF_058781865.1 of Arthrobacter sp. FW306-1B-F12A. Taxonomy (NCBI): domain Bacteria; kingdom Bacillati; phylum Actinomycetota; class Actinomycetes; order Micrococcales; family Micrococcaceae; genus Arthrobacter; species Arthrobacter sp. FW306-1B-F12A. The sequence goes on along the minus strand of NZ_JBYSXD010000078.1, from coordinate 1,634 downwards.
TGGGCCGTGGTGTCGGTGTTGCTCGGCTTGGGCTTCACCTTCTTCTCGGGTGCAGTGGAGGCCTGGCTCGTCGACGCGTTGCGCTTCACTGGATATGAGGGTGGCTTGGAGACGGTGCTCGGGCGGGGACAGATGGTGTCGGGTGCCGCCATGCTTGCGGGCTCAGTGGCTGGCGGGGTGATCGCGCAGGCCACCAACCTGGGAGTCCCGTTCCTGATTCGCGTGGGCGTGCTCCTCGCCATGTTCGTGGTGGCCTTCTTGCTGATGCACGACGTCGGCTTCACCCCCGAGCGCTCTGCCCATCCACTCAAGGCGACCCGTGCTGTCCTCGACGCCTCGATCGAGAACGGTTTGAAAAATCCACCCGTGCGGTACGTGATGTTGGCAGCGCCGTTCAGTGCCGGCGTCGGGATCTATGTGTTCTATGCCCTGCAGCCGTACCTGCTTCAGCTCTTCGGTGACCCGCGCGCGTACTCGGTGGCCGGGCTGGCAGCGGCAATCGTGGCGGGGGCGCAGGTGGTGGGCGGATGGCTTGCACCGCGTATCCGGCGCCTCGTTCGCAAACGCACTACGGTGTTGATTCTGAGTGGAGTGGTGAGCGCATCGATTCTGGTGGTGCTCGGGTTCACGAATGTCTTCTGGGTGGCCTTGGCGCTGTTGACGTTCTGGGCCATGGTCGACTCGGCGGCCACACCGGTACGGCAGGCCTACGTGAACGACATGATCCCGTCGAAGCAGCGGGCAACAGTGCTGAGCTTCGACTCGCTGATGGGATCAAGCGGTGGAGTGGTGGTGCAGCCGCTGCTCGGCCGGGCCGCCGATGTTTACGGCTACTCCGCCTCACTCGCGATCAGCGGCGTTATAGAGCTGATCGCGGTGCCGTTCCTCCTGGCGAGTCGTCGGCAGGGCTCTTTGGCCGACCAGGCCAACGCCGCGATCGTCACATCCGAAACGGAACCACGGCAGTCATAAGAATTGACCTACGGAAGCCGCGAAGCCCGGAGGAACGTGGCCTCGCCGGCCTTGTCAGGAACAAGCGGTACGGGACTAATTAGCACAGCTGTGCCACGATGCAGGCTGCCATCCGAAAGCGGTTGGCAGCGCACGCCCCCACGCCCGCGCATGGCGGCGTGCGCGCCCGGAGCCAGGACTTGGTCCATCCACGCGCAGGGGTGGGCCGGACGTCCGCCGCGGAACCGGACAACGCCGCCCCGCGATTCCAAGGCAAATTCTTCGCCCAGCAGGGGAGCCAGGTGGGCTCCCCTGAGGACCACATTGCGGCGCGTGAGGAGCGGGTCAAAAGGCGCGACCCCCAGCTCGGCGGCCATCGCCTCGAGCGACTCGATGGCTATCAGCGTCACTGCGGCATCCATGTGCGCGGCCTTGCCGAAAAACCGGTCACCGACGATGCCCTTGCCGCTTACGACGTCGACCTGCTCGGCATCCGTGGTGGGCACCTCGGCGGCACCATCGCGTGCCCGGCCGAAGTAGGCATGGCCGGATGACACAAGAAGATGCAGGATCTCCACGTCGTATCTGTAGCTTGCCGTCATGTCATAAGGGGCTCATCGCATTTGAGGGTGTAATCGCGGTCTGAATCCGCCGGTTTCGAGGAGTGATCGGGCGATGTAGTT
>NZ_JBYSXD010000077.1:0-11438 GCF_058781865.1 Arthrobacter sp. FW306-1B-F12A | reverse complement strand
TTGGTTTCCATTTGAAAGGGGGTCGGTCGCAATTTTTCCGCATCAGCGGCGGCGACTCGATCTACTTTACACACCCCCAAGACCCCACGCAAATCACCCCTCGGGCGAGCGAGAACCGCGTCAATCCGGGACAAAACAGCCGGTTCGGCCCCAAAAGAAGCCGCCGGCGTCGTCATCCAATGCTGTGTGCTGCGCCACTTAATCGCGAAGCCACGAAACTCGCCAAAGTCGGACACGCGAAGCATCAATGCCCGGTCCCCTGCGCCTTAAACGCAAGAAGAGCCGGCAACCAAACGGTTGCCGGCCCCTCTAGTGCTTCTGGATTACCAGGAAGACTTGGTGATGCCCGGGAGCTCACCACGGTGAGCCATGTCGCGGAAGCGAACACGGGAGATACCGAACTTCTGGAAGGTACCGCGCGGGCGGCCGTCGATGATGTCGCGGTTACGCAGACGGATCGGGGAGGCGTTGCGGGGCAGCTTCTGCAGGCCGAGGCGAGCCTCTTCGCGTGCTTCGTCAGTCGCGTTGGCGTCAACCAGGGTCTTCTTCAGTTCGAGACGCTTTGCAGCGTAACGCTCAACGATGACCTTGCGCTGCTCGTTGCGAGCAATCTTGGACTTCTTAGCCATGTTTAGCGCTCCTCTCGGAATTCGACGTGCTGGCGGATCTTGGGGTCGTACTTCTTCAGGACCAGGCGGTCCGGGTCGTTACGACGGTTCTTGCGGGTTACGTAGGTGTAACCGGTTCCCGCAGTCGACTTCAGCTTGATGATCGGACGTACGTCCTTGTCTTTTGCCACTAGAGCTTCACCCCGCGAGCCAGAACTTCGGCGACGACTGCGTCGATGCCGCGAACGTCGATGGTCTTGATGCCCTTGGCCGACAGGGTCAGCGTGACATTACGGCGCAGGGACGGAACCCAGTAGCGCTTCTTCTGGATGTTGGGGTCGAACCGACGCTTGTTGCGGCGGTGCGAGTGCGAAATGCTGTGTCCAAAGCCCGGCTCGGCTCCGGTCACCTGGCAGTTTGCTGCCATGACGACTCTCCTAAAAAATAAAATGAAACGGCCAGCAGAGTTCCTGCTTCCCGTGCAATAGGCGACGTCCGCAACCAGTCCACACCGTTTTCGGTAGTTCCCGCGGGCTGGATCCCTTGACTGAAACCAGCCAAAGATCACCGCTGCGGCGAAGGTAGTGGGTCCGGACAACAGGCCGGAATACTGGGCGAATACTGGAATGCACGCAACTTGAGCCCCTAACTACCGGCCCGCGGATATCCCGTTGTTACCAACAGTCACCGCCAACCGGAGCAATTGCACACGCTCCGCGCCACCTAGCGCCTAATAAGTCTAGGGGCTGGGGGAAATTAAGACCAATCGGGTGTATAAGAACCAAGTCGCTCAACTCATAAGCGGAGGCTAGGCCCTTCACAGGAGATCGAAAGGTTGAGAGTTCAATCTTGAGGCATGAAGTCACAACTCCTCGCCTCCCCAGGCCAACGTGTGGGTATGCCCCCGGGCCGGCCGCCAGCGCCCGAGCGGCGCAATCCCGCCAGGGGAAGGTTCGCTGCGCAGCATCGCAGACGCATGTTCCGGACGGACATGCTCACCGTTGCGCTGTGGGCTTCCCTCGCGGCGGCGCTGGCGTTGTGGCTCGCCGACGGCGGGATGTCGTCGGTCGGGAACCTCACCCAAGCGGTCACCGCCGCCGGGATCCTCGCCGGGCTTGCCGGCATGGATCTGGTTTTCCTGATGCTTCTGCTCGCGGCACGACTGCCTTTCGTGGACGGCGCGGTCGGCCATGACAGGGCGTTGGAGTTCCACCGGAAGCTAGGCAAACCGGCGCTCTACCTATTGCTGGCGCACGGACTTCTCGTCGCGACCGGTTACGGCATGGCCGAGGGCCTGAACCCCGTCAGCGAAGCCGTTTCGCTCTGGGTGCTGGTACCCGACATGTGGTTGGCGTTCGTCTCCATGGCGCTCTTCATTGCCGTGGTGGTCACCTCGCTGGTAGCTGTTCGCCGCCGCTTTCCCTATGAATTCTGGTACTTCGTCCACCTGCTCACGTATTTGGCCGTAGCGCTCGCCCTGCCGCACCAGTTCAGCGTGGGCGGATTATTCGCCGAAGGCACCTGGCAGCGTTGGTACTGGCTGCTGCTCTACATCGGAACAGGCTCGGCGCTGGCTTGGTTCCGTATTGCCCAGCCGGTGATAGCCACCTACCGGCACCAGCTGACGGTGCGGCGCGTTGTGCCCCTTGCGCCTGGCGTCTTCAGCATCGAAATGAGCGGCCTGCGATTGAACGAATTGTCGGGAAACGGCGGCCGGTTCTTCGTCTGGCGCTTCCTTGCCCCAGGCATGTGGTGGCAGGCGCACCCGTTCAGCCTGTCGGCGGAACCGATCATGCCGCCGTCGGGCACGTCATACGGGCGGCCCGCCCAACAGCCCACCTTGCGGATCACTGTCCGGAACCTGGGAGCGGGCTCGGCCCGGCTGGCTTCGCTCAAGCCGGGAACGAAAGTAGCCATCGAAGGTCCCTACGGTGTCTTCAGCACGGCGGCCCGGAGCCGGGAACACGTTGTGATGATCGGCGCAGGAATCGGAATCACGCCCCTCCGTGCGCTCCTGGAATCCACCCCCTTCGCGCCCGGCCAGGCGACCGTCCTGTTGCGCGGCAGCACCACTGACGAGCTATTCCTTGGCGACGAGATCCTGGAATTGTGCCGGAAGCGCGGTGCCACGCTCTTCCATCTGACCGGCCCGCGGTCGGCGAATCCCCAAAGCGCGTGGTTGCCTGCCTCTGCCGGCACCTCGCGGCTGCGGGACTTCGTACCGGCCATCACCGACGCGGATGTCTACATCTGTGGTCCATCGGCTTGGGCCCGCCAGGTGCTGGCTGAGGCAAAAAGCTCCGGCGTCCGGGAGGAGCAGCTCCACTACGAAAGGTTTGACTGGTGAGACTCAGGGCAGGAATATCAGCGGCGCTGGCGTCGGCGGCAATCCTTGTGGTCGGGTGGCAGTCGGGTGCACACGTGGCTGACTCGAACGCATCGGCGGTCACCACCTCCGCAACCGGAAACGCGGCCGGTACCGCTTCAGGAACGGGCTCGACGGCGAACGGAACCACCGGGAGCAGCGCTTCCGGATCGTCCTCGGGAACCGGAGCCGGCTCCAGTTCCAGCACGGGCTCCAGTTCCAGTTCCAGTTCCAGTCTGGGGGCATCGGCCAAGGCAGGGGGCACCTACGCCGGCACGGCAGTGGAGACGCGCTTTGGAACGGTACAGGTCCAGGTAACCATCAAGGCCGGCGTCATCACGGATGTCACAGCCCTGCACCTGACCGACCAAGAGCAACGTTCCGTCCAGATCAGCGCCAGGGCTGCACCCCTGCTCCGCTCCGAAGTGCTGAGCGCCCAGTCGGCGAACGTGCAGACCATCGGCGGGGCCACCTATACCAGCGAGGCGTATTTGACGTCGCTCCAGGCAGCCCTCGATGCAGCCCACTTCTAAGCCACGCGAGACCGGAGGGGGCAGTTCGGAGCCCAGCCTTCGTTCCCGAACGTTCACCAGCATGGGCTCCGTGGTGAGCCTCGCCATCCCGACTGCTCCCGGGATGGCCCCCCAAGCCGCGGTGGAAGAACTCGAGGCGGCCACCGACGTCGTCGAGCAGTTGTTCACGGGGTTGGACCGGACGTTTAGCCTCTACCGTCCCGACTCGGAGGCGAGCGCGATGGCGCGGGGCGAGCTGGCCCTGAGGGACGCCTCCGTGGACGTGCGCCGGCTGTATGTCGAGGCTGTCGACTGGCGCAGCCTCACGGCAGGTGCGTTCACGGCAGAACGGCCCGACGGCGTCGTGGACTTGGCCGGGATCGTCAAGGGACATGCGATACGGGAAGCCGGAACGTCGCTGCTCGCGCTGGGGCTGCAGGATTGGTGCCTCAACGCGGGCGGGGATGTCCTTGTGGCCGGTTCGCCGACGCCGGGCACTGCGCGGCCGTGGCTGGCGGGGATTATTGCCCCGGAGGATCGGACGACGCTCCTGACCGCGTTTCCCCTCGGCAGCAAGGGCAGGCACGCGCTGGCGACCTCGGGAACGAGCGAACGCGGCCACCACATTTGGTCCGCGGGCCTCCAATCGGCGCGGGACGAGGGGTTCCGCCAGGTTTCAGTGGCAGCGGCCGATATCATCACGGCCGACGTCCTGGCCACCGCCATCATGGCGGGCGGCGCCGGGACCCTCGCGCTGGCCACCTCCCACTGGGACGTGGACGTGCTCGCGGTGAAGAACGACGGCGAACTGCTCGCCACGCCGGGCTTCCGGAAACTTGCTACGGCCGGGTGAGCTGCGGGTACTTCGGGCTGAGACCGTCACCTGAGGACTTGCCCGTCACGCGGCGGACCACCCACGGGGCTGCGTGTTCACGGGCCCAACGCGCATTGGCCCGCAACGCTTCCACGCGCGCAGGCTGGGGTTGCGGGACCGGCGGCGGAACCTCGAGGGAACCTTCGTGCTCCAGGACGGCCAGCACCCGGTTGGCCATGTTGATGTGGCCCGCAGTGGACATGTGCATCCGGTCCTGCGCCCACATGTGCCAGTCGTGGTATTCGCTGAAGCGCCAGTAGTCCACCACCAGCGCACCGTGGTTTTCGGCGATTTCCCGCAGCAATTCGTTGTAGATCGCGGTGCGTCCGCGCATGGTGCCGAAAACCTTGGAACTGCGGGCATCGAAGCCCGTGAAGAGAAGCAACGTGGCGCCGGTGGCACTGATCTTCCCGATGCCGGCCTCGTAGTCTTCCATCAGCCTGTCGATATCGACTTTGGGGCGGAAGATGTCGTTCGCGCCCGCGTATAAGGTCACCAGCGTCGGTTGAAGCGCGACGGCGGCGTCCACCTGCTCTGCCATGACTTGCCGGAGTTTCTTGCCCCGGATGGCCAAGTTGGCGTAGCCGAAATCGTCGTTGCTTTGGGCCAATTGCTGGGCAACAAGGTCTGCCCATCCCCTGACCCCGTTGGGCCGCGAGGGGTCGGCGTCGCCAAGTCCTTCGGTGAACGAGTCACCCAATGCCACGTACCGGGCAGAAAAATCCATGGCGCCAGTCTTTCATCAGTGCGGGGCGGCCGTCACGTGGGGCCGGTGCTCAGGGCGCGGCGGCTCCGGCACCGGCCCGCGGGCAGCGGGCAGCAGTTGCCGCCGGCAGCGAGGCCGCTGGCGTGGCGCCGGCGGCAGCGAGGCCGCTGGCGTGGCGCCGGCGGCTTAGCGTTCGCGCAGGATCCAGTGATCGTCGTCCAACCGGGCCACGATTTTCTCGCCGATCCGCGCGAGGTCCGCAACGTCGTCGTCGGTCATGGCGTCCAACATCAAGGCGCGGACGGCATCCACATGACCCGGGGCGAGGGACACGATGGTGTCCATGCCGGCCTCGGTCAGGTGCGCCACGGTGACACGGGCATCGCCCGGGTGGGCCTCGCGCTCCACCCAGCCGCGTCTCTGCAGCTTGGTGACGACGTGGGACAGCCTCGACAAGGAAGCGCTGGTGCGAGCGGCAAGTTCACTCATCGGCAGGAAACGCCCCTCCGCTTCGGACAACATGGCGAGCACGTTGTAGTCGAAAAGCGACAACTTGCCGGCCGCTTGCAGTTGGGTGTCCAGGGCTGCGGGCAGCAGGGTGTTGATGCTCAGGAGGGCCAGCCAGGCACGGCGTTCGTCGGCGTTGAGCCAGCGCGGTTCGGTCATGGATTCATCTTAGAAGGAAATCAATGCTTGACACTTCAACTTAAGGTCATTATTGTTTTAGTTGAAGCTTCAAGTAACTGATCGTGAACCAATCGTGAGCACTCAAGCAAAGGAAACAACAATGGCTGACATCACCATCATCGGTACCGGCAACATGGCGTCCGGCATCGTGGCCCGCGCGGCCACCGCAGGCAAGAGCGTCCAGGTCCTCAGCCGCGACGCCGGCTCCGCTGCTGCCCTTGCGGCGACGGTCAACGGAACCTCCGGCATCACGGGATCCCCGGTGGAAGGCAGCATCGTGGTGCTGGCCACCCCGTTCGCGGCCTCCAAAGAAGTCCTTTCTTCCTATGGCTCAGCGCTCAACGGCAAGACGATCGTCGACATCTCCAACCCCGTGAACTTCGAGACTTTCGATTCCCTCACCGTTCCCGCCGGGACCTCGGCCGCCGAAGAACTGCAGGCCTTGGTCCCCGGCGCATCGGTAGTGAAGGCCTTCAACACCGTCTTCGCCGCCACGCTCGCGGAGGGCGAAGTGGACGGCCAGACCCTCGATGTACTCGTGGCGGGCGACGACGCCGAGGCGACGGCCGCCGTCGTCGACTTCGTCAAAGGTGCCGGGCTGCGTCCGGTGAACGTCGGACCGCTGCGCCGCTCGCGTGAGCTCGAAGCCTTCCAACTGCTCGTCATGACTCTCCAGATCAGCGAAGCCCACCCCGACTACAACTGGAACTCTGCAGTCAAGCTCCTGCCGTAGTTCACTTTCGGAGGGCGGCCCTTTGAGGCCGCCCTCCGCGTTGTAGGCTGGGCGGCATGTTCGTGGTTTCGCTGACCTACAAAGTTCCCGACGAGATCGTCGATTTCCACCGCCCCGCACACATGGATTGGGTCAAAGAAGCGTTCGACGCCGGCACTTTCGTTGCGTCCGGACGTCGCGTTCCAGCCATCGGAGGTGTCCTGTTGTCCAACGTCGACCGTGCAACACTAGACGCTTCCCTGGCGACGGATCCGTTCTACGTCAACGGAGTGGCCGACTTCGAGATCATCGAATTCACGGTCACCACGGCATCCGCGGGCTTCGAAAACCTGCTGGACTAGTTAGCTTGGGCGTCCAGGGCGTCACGCGGGGCACACCGTCGCCAAAAATTTGTCAGGCGTGACGCCACCCCCTTAAATCCGGGCCGGCTCTGGGGACGTCCCCAACCGCTCCGGCAGGACCACCGGCATAAGGGCCGGCCAGCGGGCGCTCAGGTGATCGCCGCTCGAAACTCCCCTGAAACGACGCGAAAGCCAGGGTGCCACATCGCGCCTGAGCCACGCGGCGTCGTCGGTCATGATCTCGGCGCGGCTCCGCGGTTGCAGCGCCCCAAGCACCGGTGCGGCGAGCGAGTGCGTGGCACCCAAGACCTCCAAGACCTTCTTGGCCATGTATTCGTGCCCGATACCGGACATGTGCAGCCGGTCCGGAGCCCACATCCGGCGGTCCTGATATTTTTCGAAGCACCAATGGTCCACCAGAAGCGTTCCGTAGGCTGCGGAAATGCGCCGGATGTGTTTATTGAAGACTGCCGTGCGCAGCTTGAGCGGCTCCAACACCGGCGAAAGCGGCACGTTGTACTCAGTGAAAAGCAGGACTTGGGCGCCACTGTCCGCGATCCGGGCAACGGCATCCTCGAATCCACGGACCAGCATGCGCATGTCCAGTCGGGCGCCGAGCAGATCGTTGCCGCCAGCGTGGAAACTGACCAGGGTGGGGGCCATCGCGAGCGCGGGCTCGAGTTGTTCAACCACGATCTGCCTGAGCCGACGGCCGCGGAGGGCAAGGTTGGCGTACTGCGTCTGCGGCTGGTGCCTGGCCAGTTCCTCGGCCACGCGATCGGCCCAGCCCCTGCAATCGTTGGGAAGGCGAAGGTCTACGTCGCCGACGCCTTCAGTGAAGGAATCTCCGACGGCGACGAATCGCATCGGCGTCTCCATGGCCATGGTCATGTCCCCCCGTTGTTTTGAGCTTTGCATTGCGCGTTGCCTTGCGCGTTGCCTCCAGCAGCGGCGGCGCCCGCCGCGGCGGCCTGGCGTTCCGCGAGTTTTCGGAGCCCGGCCTTCCGCGGCACCTTCACGGGCTCGGGCCAGCGCGGGCCAAGGGCGTCCCCGAGCGTGACGCCGCGAAGCTTCCGGCCAAACAACGGCAGCACCCAGTCGTTCACCCAGCGGCGCTGACGGCGTTCCCAGTCGCGCAACTTGAGGCGCTGCGGCGGTTCCCAGTCTTTGGGCGAGAACTTATGCGGGACGCCGAGGTGATCCAGGACCTGCGAGGCCATATATTTGTGCCCGGCTTTGGACATGTGAAGGCGGTCCGAAGCCCACATCCGGCGGTCGTGGTAAGCGTCAAGGCACCAATAATCCACCAGCACGGCCCCGTACTTGGCGGCCAGCTCGCGGACGCGCTCGTTGTAGAGGGCATTCCGCTTCTTGAAGGGTTCCAGCACGGCCGAGACCTTGACGTCGTACCCCGTGAACAAGACCAAGGTGGCCCCCGTGGATGCGAGGCGGGCCACGAGCCTTTCGTACTCGGCCATGAGGATGTCCATGTCCGTGCCGAAGTCCAGGATGTCGTTTCCGCCGGCGTAGAGCGTGATGAGCGTGGGTTCCATGGCCAGGGCACGGTCCAATTGCTCGTCGACGATGTGACGGAGCCGCTTGCTCCGCACCGCAAGATTGGCATACTCCCAGCCAGGTTCGGCCTTGGCCAGTTTCTCGGCGACGCGGTCGGCCCAGCCCCGGACGCCGTTCGGCAGGGCCTCGTTCCGGTCCCCCACGCCCTCGGTGAAAGAATCGCCCAAGGCAACAAACCGCCGTCGTCCGTTCTGGTCAGCATCAAGCACGTTCCCAGCCACCACGCCAGCGTAGCCCCGCCCGGTTGCCCGCCGGCAAAGCCCAGGTTAATTCGACGCTCGCTCACCTATAGGGCATTCTGGCCGAACGCCCGCTCACTTATGGCGCGTTTCGGGCGAACCCCCGCTCACCTATAGCCCCTTTCGGCCAGACGCCCGCTCACCTGACGTGAGCGAGCGTTCCCGGTTTTGGCCGCGTATGTGAGCGAGCGTCGGCGAAAAGGACGATATATGTGAGCCGGCGTCGGAGGGGGCGGGTTAGAGTTCGGCTTTCCCTTTGCGCCAGTAGCCCATGAACGCCACCTGCTTCCGGTCGATCCCCACATCCCGGACCAGGTACCGGCGCAACTCTTTGATGACTCCTGCCTCGCCTGCGATCCAGGCGTAGAACGGCAAAGCGCCCGAGGGAAGGCCAGGGTTGCGGCTCGCTTCGATCGCGGCCGTGTCCATGCGCAGCGGGGTTTCCCACAAGATGCCCCGGTCCACGTTGACATCTTCGGGCTCGGGGCCGGCGGCGCCATCGAGCGAGATGATCCCCACCCAACCGGGGACGGGTACAGCTCCGCGTACGGCTTCGTGCAGCAACTCGCCGTGGGGCCGGGACCGGCCGAGGGCCGTGCCCCGCGCGAGCCACGTGATTTCGATGTCGGCCTCTGTGTCGAGGTCTTGGAAATCCCCGGCTTCGGGTACCTCAAGGAAGGCATGCCCTGTGATTCCCGCGGGCAACGATTCAAGGATCGCGCTGATAGCGGGGACCGCTGTTTCGTCCCCGGCAAGAAGGACCCGCTGCGCCAATCCGGGACGCCATTCGATGCCGGAATACGTTTCGGCGGTGACGCAATGGGCTGCCCGGTTGTTGGGGCCGATGATGGTGATCGAATCCCCCGGCTTCGCGGCGAGCGCCCAGTTTGCAGCGGGCCCGCCCGTCGGGTGAACCGCACCGCCGTCGACGCCGGGCCCCGCCACACCGCCGCTAGCGCCGCCGGCCCAACCACCGTGACCGCCGCCGTCGAAGTGCATTACGAAGTCGACGTCGATCTCGGGGTAGACGGCGTCGAGCCTCTCGTTCCGCACGGTGTAGGTCCGCATCGATCCGCGGACCGCGGGATCCATCGCCAACCACTCTTGGTACCAACCGGCGTCGCCCGTGTGGAAGGCGGGCAACGGCAGGGGGTGCCCGTCGGCGTCGAGCGAGGGAATCATGAGTTTGATGCGCAGGTCCAGGGTGTTCCCCGAAACCCCGAATCCGCGCAGGCAATATCCCCCGAACGTGATGCGGCGGAAGTGGGGGCCGAGATCCTCGACGGCGGTGACCGTGACATCGAAGGCCAGGGTCATCGGCTCCGTGGTTGCGTTTCGCACAACGGCGTCTGCGTTCATGAGGCGAACTCCAATTCGATGGACGTTGAGTGAGCGGCGGTGCGATGCCGGCCGATCGGGAGAACGAGCGGGGTGCCGGAAATTGGATCCGGAACCACCCGGGAATCCAAGCCAAAAACGTCGCGCACCAAGTCCTCGGTGACCACTTCCAGCGCGGGCCCCTCGGCGACGATCGCCCCGGTCTTCATGGCGATGACGTGGTCGGCGTAACGCGCTGCCAGGTTGAGGTCATGCAACACGATTGCCACGGTGGTCCCCCGGCTGCGGTTGAGGTCGGTCACCAGGTCCAGCACCTCCACTTGGTGTGCCAGGTCAAGGTAGGTGGTGGGTTCGTCAAGGAGCAGGACCTCGGTCTCCTGCGCAAGGGCCATGGCGATCCACACCCTCTGGCGTTGCCCACCGGACAATTCGTCGACGTTCCGTTCAGCAAGCTCAAGCGTTGACGTGGTCTCGAGTGCGCGTTGGACGGCGAGATCATGCACCGACCGGTCACCAGTCCTCCAACTGCCGAAGAATCCTTGGTGCGGATACCGTCCGCGGCCCACCAGTTCGCGGACGGTGATGCCGTCCGGGGCGAGGGGGTGCTGCGGAAGAAGGCCGAGCGTGCGGGCGAGTTCGCGGGCCGGGCGGGAGTGGATGTCCTTGCCATCCAGTGTGACGACGCCGGCGCTCGGCTTCAGGAGCCTGGACAGCCCCCTGAGCAACGTGGATTTCCCGCAGGCGTTGGCACCCACGATCATGGTCACTTTGCCTTCGGGAACCTCCGTCGAGAGTCCTTCGACCACCCGTCGTTGCTCGTATTGGAGCGTCAATCCGCGTGCGCTCAGTTGTGCCATGTCAGGCTTCCTTTCGGTTGGACGTGACCAGGAGCCACAACAGGAATGGAGCGCCGAGGGCGCCGGTAATGACGCCGACCGGCAGGACGGTGCCGGCCAGAACCAGGGGTGCCACGTTGTACGCGAAGTAGTCGGCCGCGAGGACGATCAAGGCGCCGGTGAACGCCGACGCCGGGAGGCTGGGTCGGCCGACCACCCGCCGGGCGATCGGCCCGGCGAGGAAGGCGACGAAGGCAACCGGACCGGCAGCCGCCGTCGCCATTGCTGCGAGCGCGACGGCGGTGATCACCAGGCCGAAACGTACGGCGTTTACGCGGATTCCTAGTCCGGCCGCGGCGTCGTCCCCGAGTTCGAGCATGCGCAGCGGTGCGGCGAGGAGGGCCAGCGCGGGAACAAGCACGGCGAGCGAGGCCATGAGTACGCCCACGCGCTCCCAATTGGCCGAATTCAAGGAACCGTTGAGCCATATGAGGGCCTCGGAGGCTGTCCGGATATCCGCCCGGGTCATGAGGAAGTTCACCACCGCCCCCAATGCGGCGGCGACACCAACGCCGGCAAGGATAAGCCGGTTGCCTGCCGCATTCCCGCGACGGCCGCCCGACC
>NZ_JBYSXD010000076.1:0-11566 GCF_058781865.1 Arthrobacter sp. FW306-1B-F12A | reverse complement strand
GCTGCGCGGCCGCCCGGCGACAATGGCCCGGTCCGGACGGGCAGGGAACGAACGCCCTCACTTCATATCGTCTAACTAGCACTAGATGTCGTTTTGACGCCTCATAACGGCACTAACTGCGAGCTAGTTGGGTGGGGAACAGGTGGTTAGTTCCACTCGGCGGAGCGCACCAGGATGCAGCCGGAGTCGGGGCAGAACACGATCTCGTCCTCGGCCGCGGCCTTGACCTCGGCGAGGTCGCCGGGGCTGAGCGTCATTCCCGAGCCTTCGGACTTGCCGTGGAAAAGCCGGGCGGCCCCCACACCGCGCTTGGCAAGGGTCTTTTCGTAGATGGCCAGCATCCCGGCGTCGAGCCCTTCGGCGAAGCCGGTCCTCTGGGCGCGTACATCCGTCTCTTCGGAAACAATCTCGGCGATCGCGGCGTCCAGCTCGGCACGGATCCCGGAGAAGGACCCCTGGATATCATCGACGATCTGCTGTTGCGCCGCTTGGCGCTCCCTGAGTCCGTCCAGGCGTTCGAGGATTTCCAGCTCGACATCCTCAAGGTCCGAACGGCGCTTGTTCAGTGATGCGATGTCACTTTGCAGCGCGACGAGGTCCTTGGAAAGTCCGGTGCCGCTGTTCAACCTGGCTTCATCCCGTGCAATGCGGCTCGCCACTTGCTCGACGTCGGCCTCTGACCTGCGCAGCTCTGTTTCGGCGTCGTGGACGGCAAGTTTCGCGGTTCCGAGCGCACCGTTGGCCACACTGAGGGCGTCCTGAAGATCAGTGATGCGGGGGTCTGTCTCCAACGTGCGGCGGCGGTTCGCCAAGGATTTGAGCTTCGCATCCAACCCCTGCAGTTCGAGCAATTTCAACTGTTCCGCCGGTGCTGCCTTGGCCACGCTTACCTCCGCTTGATCGTGCCAGGGTTGGTATTCAGCCCCAGCCAGGCCTTGGGCCTGTTTGTCTCGACTCTATCGCCTAGGGCGCTCCCCTGCCTCGCCCGCCAGGCCTAGCCGGGAGTCAGAATGAAGTCCCACGGATCGCTGTTGGTGGTTGCCACACGGATCTCGACGTCGTGGCCCTGGTCCGCGAGCACGTTGCCGAGCGCTTCGGCCGCGGCGGGCAACCAGAGCCACTCGCTCGCGAAATGCGATACGTCAACAAGGTACGGCCTCCCGTCAACGGCAGCTTCGCGCGCCTCGGACGCCGGGTGGTGCCGCATATCCGCGGTGACGTAGATGTCCGCCTGGCTGGCCCGGACGGCGTCGAAGAGGCTGTCTCCAGCGCCGCCGCAAACGGCCACACGGCGCACCAGCCCGTCCTTGTCCCCGGCGACCCGCACGCCGCCGGCCACCGAAGGCAAGATCTCGAACACCCGCGCGGCAAAGTCTCCCAGGGTCATGAGTTCGGGCAAGTCGCCGACCCGGCCGATCCCCTCTTCCGGCAGGCCGTGGGCCGCAGGCGCCAGCGGGACAACGTTGTCCAGCCCGAACGCGTCGGCGAGGACATCGGAAACGCCACCGACGGCGGAGTCCCCGTTGGTGTGCACGGTCAGCAGCCCGGTACCGGACTCAATGAGCCGATGGACGGCGAGGCCCTTGGCGCTCGTGGCAGCAACGGAGGTGACGCCCTTGAGCAGCAACGGATGGTGCGTCACGAGGAGCTCGGCGCCCCATTCAATGGCCTCTTCAATGGCGGCGAGGGTCGGATCCACGGCGAACATGACCTTCGTGACGGTAGCGGTTGGCCGTCCGACAACCAGTCCTACCTCGTCCCATTCCTCGGCAAGCGATTCCGGCCAGAGCTCCTCCACTGCCAAGAGGACCTGACCAAGCGTGGGGGTACCTGGCGTCCCGGCTGCACCGTTCTCCGATTCTTCCCCGGATCCCGTGTCTGCAACCGCGGTGTTCACAGCTTCCATGCATTACATTCTTGCGCATCCGGCGGCCAAGTCGCGCTTGCGGCCATCGGACTGTTTGAGATTGTTGCCACCGGCGGGATCTGCTCCGTCACACTCCCGTAAGGTTGTGCGGGAATCATCCAGGACTCCCGGCCATTGAAGAGATCATGAAAACTTTTGTACTTGGCGGAGGCTGCTTCTGGTGCCTCGACGCTGTCTATCAGAAGACCAAGGGCGTCAGTTCCGTGGTTTCCGGCTACACGGGCGGGCATATCCGCAACCCTGACTATTACGACGTCTGCTCCGGAATGACGGGTCACGCAGAGGTCGTCGCAGTGACTTTCGACGAGGACATCATTCCGGCGGACATCATCCTCGACATGTTCTTCGCCTTGCACGATCCCACCACGCTCAACCGCCAGGGCTACGACGTCGGAACCCAGTACCGTTCCTCGATGTTCTACACCACCACTGAAGAAAAGATCCTCTTCGAGGAAGCCATCCTCCGGAACCAGGAACTGTGGTCCAAGCCGATTGTGACCGAGGTGAGCAGGCTGCCGGAATTCTACGAAGCCGAGTCCATCCACCAGGACTACTACGCCAAGTTCCCCGAGCAAGGTTATTGCCAGGTCATCATCAACCCGAAGCTCGCCAAGGCCCGGAAATATTACTCTTCGTGGCTCCGCGCGTAGCAGCGTGTAGCACCGCTCGTTAGGCTGACCTCAGCAGTAGCTATTTCAGCGAATTCAGAGAATAGGCATGATTACATGGCACGGATCTACGACGACGTCACCCAGCTGATCGGCGGAACCCCCCTGGTCCGCTTGAACAGGCTCACCGAAGGCTTGGACGCCACGGTTGCCGTGAAGCTGGAGTTCTACAACCCCGCCAACAGCGTCAAAGACCGTATCGGCGTGGCGATTGTCGACGCCGCCGAGAAGTCCGGTGCGCTGAAGCCGGGCGGCACCATCGTCGAAGGAACGTCGGGCAACACCGGCATCGCGCTGGCCCTGGTCGGTGCGGCACGCGGTTACAAGGTCATCCTGACGATGCCGGAAACCATGTCCACCGAGCGCCGCGTCATGCTGCGCGCCTACGGTGCGGAGATTGTGCTGACCCCCGGCTCTGAAGGCATGCGCGGCGCCGTCGAGAAGGCACAGGAGATCGTCGCTAACACGGAGAACTCCATCTGGGCCCAGCAGTTCGCCAACGAGGCAAACCCGGCAATCCACCGCGCCACCACGGCCGAGGAAATCTGGGCGGACACCGAAGGCGGAGTGGACATCTTCGTCGGCGGCGTCGGCACCGGCGGCACCATCACCGGCGTCGGACAGGTCCTGAAGGAGCGCAAGCCCGAAATCCAGATCGTGGCCGTTGAGCCCAAGGACTCCCCCATCCTGAACGGCGGCGCCCCGGGCCCGCACAAGATCCAGGGTCTCGGCGCGAACTTCATTCCGGAAATCCTTGACACCAACGTCTACGACGAGGTCCTCGACGCAACCCTTGAGGACTCCGTGGCCACCGCACGCGCCCTCGGCACCAAGGAAGGCATCCTGGGCGGCATCTCGGCCGGCGCGGCTGTCTGGGGTGCGCTGGAGCTCGCGAAGCGTCCGGAGAACAAGGACAAGCTCATCGTGGCAATCGTTCCCGACTTCGGCGAACGTTACATCTCCACGGTGCTTTTTGACGATATTCGCGGCTGATTGCGGACCCCGCGCAACCGCTTTCTTTCATTTCCTGTAGAAAGGTCTTTGTGAGCTTCTTCGCAAGACTTATGGAGGACCTCGAGGCCGCCCGGTCACATGACCCGGCGGCCCGAGGCTCCTTTGAGAACTTTTTTGCCTACTCCGGCCTGCATGCCATCTGGGCGCATCGCCTGACGCACAAATTGTGGCAAAACCCCGAGCTACGCTTTCCGGCACGGCTGATTTCCCAGCTTGCCCGGTTCCTGACCGGGATCGAGATCCACCCCGGCGCGACCATCGGCCGCAGGTTCTTCATTGACCATGGCATGGGTGTGGTGATCGGTGAGACGGCCGAGATCGGCGAAGACGTCATGATCTACCACGGCGTGACGCTGGGTGGCCGTTCCTTGGCCAAGGTCAAGCGCCACCCCACCATCGGAGACCGCGTCACCATCGGAGCCGGGGCCAAGGTCCTTGGTCCCATCACCATCGGCGCGGACAGTGCCATCGGCGCCAACGCCGTCGTGGTCAAGGACGCACCGCCTGAGTCGATCATCACCGGTGTGCCCGCAACGTGGCGGCACCGTGATGCCAAGAGCGAAACGAAACCCGCCGTCGACCCCGCCGAGTACTACATCGAATACCGGATCTAGCCGGAAAAACGTTTGTAGGCGTTCCAGAAAACCGTGTCGAAGGCCCGGTCGGGAAGCACCCTCCGCAAGGCCAGAATGGTCCAGGCTCCCCTGCCCACCGGGTATCGGGTCCTGGGCCTTCCCGACGTTGCCGCGTGCACGATAGCGCGGGCCACGATACGCGGGCGCGTCGAAAGCGCAGTTCCCGACGTCGACGCCAAAGCAGCCGCAACGATCCCGGCCTGCCCGCGATACGGTCCGCGTCCCGAGACAGTCAGCAGGCTCTCCCCCGCGATGGTTCCCCATTCCGTGTCCGTGCCCGCGGGCTCAATGATTGCCACGTCGATGCCATGGGGCTTTAGTTCAAGGCGCAGGGAGTCGCTGAGGCCCTCGACGGCGAATTTTGTTGCGTGGTACCAGGCGCCAAGGGGTTCATACATTTTGCCGCCGATCGAGGACACATTGATGATCCTGCCGGAAGCCGCAGCACGCATCACGGGAATCACCAGCTGGGACATCCGGGCGAGGCCGAAGACGTTGACCTCGAACTGGCGCCGGCCCTCATCCAGCGGCACCTCTTCCAAGGAACCATAGGACCCGTATCCGGCGTTGTTGACCAGTACGTCGATCCGTCCCTGCTCTGCCAGGACAAGATCCACGGCGGCCTTCATCGAGTCATCCTCGGTGACATCCAGGGACAACACCTTGATTCCGTGGGCTTTGAGCGGTTCCATCTTTTCGACCCGCCGAGCGCCCGCGTACACGACCATTCCCGCCTTGCTGAGCTCGACGGCGGCTTCAAAACCGATTCCGGTTGACGCACCTGTGACAAATGCGACGCGTTGCGGCATGGACTGCTCCTCGTGTGACGGGGTTGAATGCGCACGACCCGCCTACGGCAAAGGCCGGCGCCTCCACAGTAACGCGGAAGTGCCGGCCTTTGTCATGAACCGAGTGGGGCAGCAAGCCCTAGTGGGTGTCGACTGCCGAGATCTCGGACTTGTCTTCGCCCCACAGGGTGTGGAAGGTACCCTCGGCGTCAACGCGGCCGTAGGTGTGCGCTCCGAAGAGGTCGCGCTGTCCCTGAATGACTGCTGCAGCGAGGCGCTTGCGGCGAAGTCCGTCGTAGTAGGCCAGCGAGGAGGAGAACACCGGAACCGGGATGCCCAGCTGGACAGCCGTTGCCACCACGCGGCGCCATGCCGGCAGCGCGCCGGCGATCGCCTTGGTGAAGGCCGGAGCGAACAGCAGGTTGGCCGGCTTCTCCACGGCAGCGTAGGCGTTGGTGATCTCCTTGAGCAGCTCGGCCCGGATGATGCAGCCGCCGCGCCACAGGGAGGCGATTTCATCGAGCTTGAGGTCCCAGCCGTATTCCTTTGCGGCGGAGGTCAGCATGTCCAGGCCCTGGGCGTAGGAAACCAGCTTGGAGGCGTACAGCGCCTGGCGCACGTCCTCGACGAAGTTCTCGGGGACCTCGACGGCGATTTCCTCGCCGGCGAGCAGCTCCTGGCCAAGCTTGCGCTGTTCTGCCTGGGAAGAGAGGGCACGCGCGAAGACGGACTCGGCGATGCCCGAAACCGGGGAGCCGAGCTCGAGGGCGGAGATGACCGTCCAGCGGCCGGTGCCCTTCTGGCCGGCAGCGTCCACGACGACGTCGACGAACGGCTTGCCCGTCTTGGCGTCGACGTGCCCGAGGACCTCTGCGGAGATCTCGATCAGGAAGGAAGCAAGTTCGCCCTTGTTCCATTCGGCGAAGATCTTGGACTGCTCGGCCGGCTCGATGCCGGCGCCGGAGCGCAGGAGATCGAAGGCTTCGCCGATAACCTGCATGTCGGCGTATTCGATGCCGTTGTGGACCATCTTGACGAAGTGGCCGGCGCCGTCGGTGCCGATCCAGGCGCAGCAGGGCTGGCCGTCAACCTTGGCGGAGATCTTTTCGAGCAGCGGGCCCAAAGCGTCGTAGGACTCCTTCGAACCACCGGGCATGATGGAGGGGCCGTTCAGGGCGCCCTCTTCGCCGCCGGAAACACCGACGCCCACGAAGTGCAGGCCCTTCTCGGCCAGCGCGGATTCGCGGCGGCGGGTGTCCTCGTAGTGCGAGTTGCCGGCGTCGATCACGATATCGCCGGGCTCGAGCAAGGGAACGAGCTGGTCGATGACGGCGTCAACCGGCTTGCCGGCCTTCACGATGATCAGGACGCGGCGGGGCTTCTCGAGGGAGTCCACGAGTTCCTGGAGGGTTTCCGTGCGGATGAAGTCGCCGTCCGTGCCATGCTTGGCCAGCAGGGCGTCGGTCTTTTCGACGGAGCGGTTGTGGAGGGCAACGGTGAAGCCGTTGCGGGCCAGGTTGCGGGCCAGATTGGCGCCCATCACCGCGAGGCCGGTGACACCGATGTGTGCTGACATCAAAACTCCAATTCATTCTTGTGCATCGAGTCCTGCTAGGAGCGAGGAAACGCTTTCTAGAGCAGTAGCTGGAATAAACCATACGTATTCGGACCACGTCTGGGAAAGTTGCGCCCACGTTTTGGAAACGTCCGCGTCACAAAAGAGTCTATGTTGCGAGCTCGTGCTGTGGGGAGTTCACCGTCGCTCGGGCTTCCAGTGGCGGAACCATCAACGCCACTATGCTTACGACTATGTCAACCAGTCTCCACTACCGCGCTGTCGAGCATCTGGGTACCCGGATCGTCGGCGGTAAGCTCCCTACCGGTCACGTCATGTTGGCTGAACACCTTGAGGACGAGCTCAAAGTGTCGCGGTCGGTGGTGCGTGAGGCTGTCAGGGTGCTGCAGTCTTTGGGACTGGTGGAAACCATCAAGCGTGTTGGCATCCGTGTCCTCCCCGCGCACCGCTGGAATCCCTTCGATCCGCTGGTCATCCGTTGGCGGCTGGCCGGAGAAGGCCGCGGCGCCCAGTTGCGCTCCCTCGCCGAACTCCGCTCCGCCGTCGAGCCCGTAGCGGCGGAACTGGCCGCGGAAAACGCTCCGGAGTCCCTGCGCAGCGAACTGGTGGACATTTCCCTGGCTATGCGGGAAGCAGGCCGTGCGGGCGACATGCCCACCTTCCTGGACCTCGACATCCGCTTTCACGCCCTGGTGCTCTCCGGTTCCGGCAATGAAATGTTCGCGAACCTGATCGGGCAGGTCACTGAGACACTCACCGGCCGGACCGTTCACGGCCTCATGCCGGAACATCCGAAGGAAGCGGCCCTGCAATGGCACCTGGATGTAGCCCAAGGCATCCGGGACCGAGACGGCGACAAGGCCCGCGAGGCCGCCTCCAACATCATGCGGGAGACCATCGCGGACCTGTCACCAGACTGGGAAGGCCAGCCACGGGTATTTGTTCCAGTAGAGCGGCGCTGACGGCTGAACGCCCGCGCCGCCCGACTCATCGGCTGAGAGCCTATGCCACAGGCTGGAAGTTCAGCAGGACCTTCCCCGATTCGGCCGAGTTCTTGGCCACCTCGAAGGCCTCCAATCCACGGTCCAGCGTGAATTCGTGCGTCACCACCGGGTCCACGTAGAGCGAACCGTCCGCAAGGGCGGCAATGACCTCGTCGATCTCGTTGTTGAAACGGAATGAGCCCAGCAGTTCGAGCTCGCGGGTGATGGCCAGCGAAATGAAGACCGGCTGCGGCCCCGAGGGCAGCAACCCGACCATAACCACTTTCCCGCCGCGGACTGCGCCCTTGATGGCCGATGCCAGTCCGAAGTGGCTGCCGGAAGACTCGATGACGACGTCGGCTTCCACCGCGGCGATCGCCTCGGCGTCGTCACCCTTGAGGACCTCGTCGGCGCCCACTGCGCGCGCGATCTCAAGAGGTTTGTCGTGCATGTCGACGGCCACGATCCGGGCTGCCCCCGCGCGCTTGAGGACGGCAACTGCCAGCGCGCCGATCGGACCGCTTCCGATCACCAGCGCCGTCTTCCCGGCAACGTCCCCTGCGCGGGCGACGGCGTGCCAGGCGACACTGGCCGGTTCCACCAGCGCCGCCGTGCGCAAGTCCAGCGTGGCCGGGAGGGCCCGGAGCATGCGGGACGGCAGGGTGGCGTAGCGGCTGAAGGCGCCGTCCGTGTGCGGGTACCGCGCGGCGCTCCCGAGGTAGGTGCAGCCCGGGGAGAGGTTGGGCCGGTCTTCCGGATACTTAGCGGCACCCGGGGCCGGCGTCGCGGGGTGGACGGCGACGGGCGTTCCGGCTGCCGGGCCGCTGCCGTCCGCGGCCTGCTGGACAACGGTCCCGACGATTTCGTGACCAAGCACCATCGGAGCCTTGAGGATCGATTCCCCCGCCGCGCCATGGAGCCAGTAGTGCAGGTCCGAGCCACAGATGCCCCCATAGGCGATCTCGACAACGGCCTGGTCCGGGGCGGGAACAACGAGGGCTATGTCCTCGATGCGAAGGTCGCCGGCCGCGTGCGCCACGACCGCGGGTGAAGACTGCGGAAGCTGGAAAGCGCTCATTAGACGACCACCGTCATTCCGCCGTCGACGAAGATCGTCTGGCCGTTGACGAAGTTCGACGCCTCGGAGGCAAGCCAGACTGCCGGACCGGCGAGATCCGCCACGGTGCCCCACCGGTGGGCGGGCGTCCGGCCGAGGATCCAGGAGTTGAAGTCGGGATCGTCCACGAGGTTCTGGGTCATCTCGGTGTGGATGTAACCGGGGGCGATGCCGTTGATCTGAAGGCCGGAGGCCGCCCATTCCGCGGTCATGGCGCGCGTCAGGTTGCGCAGCCCGCCCTTCGCGGCGACATAGGGGGCGATCGTTGGACGTGCCAGGTCAGTCTGCACGGAGCAGATGTTGATGATCTTGCCGTGGCCCCTAGGGATCATGTGACGGGCGGCTTCGCGCCCTACGAGGAAGGCGCTCGTGAGGTCGGTGGTGATGACCCGCTCCCAGTCCTTCACATCCAGGTCCAGCATCGGAACCCGGTGCTGGATACCGGCGTTGTTGACGAGGATATCGAGGGGGCCGACGTTCTCCTCGACCCAGGCGATGCCCCGGGCCGCTTCAGTATCGCTGGTGACGTCGAACGCACAACTGTGGATCCGGCCGGGCCCGAAATCCGCCGCCATGGCGGCTTCCGCGTCCTTGAGCCGTTCCGTGTTGATGCCGTTGAGGACAACGGTGGCACCGGCGTCGGCCAATCCGCGGGCCAGCGCATTGCCGATGCCGCGGCTGGATCCGGTCACGAGCGCAACGCGCCCGGTGAGATCAAAGAGTCCACTCATGGTTGTTTCCTTACGTAGTTCAAAGGGCTGACGGAAGAGTCGCTGAGGTTGGCGATGGCCTGGCGGACAACTGCGAGGTCCTGGTCGCCAAGGCCCTGATCAATCAGTTCGCGGTAGAGTTCGACGCCGGCAGCCGCCATCGGGACAGCGGCACCGGCCGCGTCGGCGCTTTCGAGCACGAACCTGAGGTCCTTGTGCATGAACTTCGCGGGACCGGTGGGCGCGTAATCCTTGGCTGCCAGGCGCGGGCCGACAATCTCCAGGACCCGGCTTCCGGCTAGTCCGCCGGCCAGGACATCGAAAAGGGCAGAAGCATCCATGCCCGAGCGCTCGGCGAGTTCAGCGGCTTCCGCGAGGGCCGCCGTCGTAGTCCCGACAATCAGTTGGTTGCATGCCTTTGCCAGCGATCCGGCACCCAAGTTGCCCATGCGGCGGACCGTGGTCCCCATGGATTGGAGCACGGGAAGCGATCGCTGGAAGTCTTCTTCGCCGGCTCCCACCATGATGGCCAGCGTGCCGTCCTGCGCACCTTTGGTGCCCCCGCTGACCGGTGCATCGACGACGACGGCGTTCCCGCCGCTTGCGCTATGGACCGTCCGGCCGAATTCCTGCACGGCGGCCGGAGACACGCTGCTCATGATGATGATCGTGGTCCCCGGAAGCGGCGCGTCCGAGCGCCAGGACTCGAGCAACGGCGCGGCGGCATCCAGGATGTAGGAGAGATCCGGAAGCATGAAAATGATGACGGGCTGGTCCCGGAGTCCGGCAACCGACTCCGAACGATTTCCGCCGAGCTTCTCCAACTCGGCGAGCGCTTCGGCGGAACGGTTCCACGCAGTCACTTCCCAGCCGTTGCCGAGCAGATTGGCTGCCATGGGGAAGCCCATCAGCCCGAGTCCCACAAAACCTGCGGTCTTGGCGGTCATCTTTCGCATACACCTCACTTCTTTGTGGTTCATCTTTCAAAAACTGTTCAATATCCTAGCCTCAATTCAGTATGATGAACACCATGACGACTGATGAACTCACCATCGCGATCGCAGTCCCGCTCGAAGCCGAGCATGTGGAGCGTATCCGCGCAGTAGATCCGAGCATCACGGTGCTCTACGAACCCGAGCTTCTTCCTCCGGAACGCTTCCCTGCCGACCACTCGGGCGATCCGGACTTCAAGCGGACTCCCGAACAAGAGGAACGCTACTGGTCCATGTTGAACAAGGCCCAGATCCTGTACGGCTTCCCCAACGAGAATCCGGCCGGCCTGGCCCGCATCGCACAGAGCAACCCGCACCTGCAGTGGATCCACGCCATGGCCGCAGGTGCCGGTGGCGCCGTGAAGGCCTCGGGGCTTGACAGCGAGACCCTGCAGAAGTTCAAGGTCACCACGTCGGCAGGCGTCCATGCCCTTCCGCTGGCCGAGTTCGCAGCCCTGGGCATCCTCAACGGCTTCAAGCGCAGCGGGGAACTTGCACAGGACCAGGCTGCCAAGGTCTGGCCCGAGTTGCGCACCCCCACCAAACTTGTGAACCGCTCCAAGCTGGTCATCACGGGTCTCGGCGAAATCGGCCTCGAGACCGCCCGCATCGCCCGCGCCCTTGGAATGAAGGTGAGCGGAACCAAGCGGAACGTCGAAGCGATCGACGGAATCGACGAGGTCGCGGACAACGATGGCCTGGCCGGACTCCTTGCCACGGCCGACGCCGTTGTCAACACCCTCCCGGGCACTCCCTACACTGAGAAACTCTTCAACCACGAGGTCTTCTCGGCGATGAAGCCTGGCGCGGTCTTCGTCAACGTTGGCCGCGGAACCGTGGTTGACGAAGACGCGCTCCTCGAAGCCTTGGACAACGGCCAAGTGTCCTACGCCTGCCTGGACGTTTTCGCGGTCGAGCCACTCCCCCAGGACAGCCCGCTGTGGAACCACCCGAAGGTCATGGTCTCGCCGCACACCTCGGCACTCAGTGCCGCGGAGAACCGCCTCATCGCCGAACGCTTCGCCAGCAACCTGCGTACGTTCCTCGACGGCGGGGAACTCCCCCACCTTGTGGACACGGTGCACTTCTACTAAACCGCCGGCTTCCCAGCGCCATCGTGGCGGCCCCTCCGGTTTCCGGAGGGGCCGCTTTGCTG
>NZ_JBYSXD010000075.1:0-12239 GCF_058781865.1 Arthrobacter sp. FW306-1B-F12A | reverse complement strand
GATCTCGCTGGAGTCGACCATCGACAGGGGCAGCGTGCAGTTGAGGTTGGGGTCGTCGTCGTACGGTGAGACTGTCTGGTCGCCGACGAGGAGGCCGTCTCGGATGGTGATGTGTCGCTCGGCGAGAGCACCTGTCAGGGCGGCGATGACGGCTGCGTATGGCTTGTCCTGGCCGGCTGTCGGGGCGGCTGCGGTGTAGACGGCAAACAGGGCACTGGTGGCCTTCGTGTCGTTGGCGAGGTAGCCGGCGACTGTTCGGGCATAGGCGCTTTCGCCCCCGTCGTGCTTGGGGAGATCCACGCGGAGGGTGACGCCGACGTGGTTGGCGTCCAGGGTGATGCACACGAGGCTTTCCTGGGGCCAGAAGCCTAGGGTGTGGCCGATGAAACTGAGGACATCGGCGGGGGTCTTGATGGTGAGCGTGTCCATGATGCTTCTCTTTCAGAGGGCGGCGTCGGCCGTGGGCGTTAGGTTTCGGCGTCGTTCTGATACGGGGACCGCTGCTGGGTGTGAGGGGCCGGAGTGCAACTTGGGGAACCGAGAACGATCCAGAAGTTCGCGAGGAAATAAGCGACGTAGGAGCGCCGAACGAAGTTTTGGATTGGGGCCGGCGCGTGGCGCCCTGGTTGCGCGGAGGACCCGCCCAGCGATGATCGGGCATCAGAATGACAAACAGCGAAGATACTTATGGACGTTCATGACTTGGGTGGGGCAACGCAGCATGACGAAGACACTTCGTGCGTGGTTCCGGCGGAAGGGCACCTAGCGAGTCCGCGGTAGGAAGAGCCGCCGCTTATTGGCGACTATGGCTCGCGTGATCATGTCGAACTCTCCGCAAATGACGCGCCCAGGGAACACCTGATTCCAGATACAAATGTGAAACGTCGTGTCGTACCAGCGAAATATTTGAAAGCTACGCTGGTGCCTACTTGGACGACGTGGTCCAAGTAATGTACGGAAGGACGCAGCGATGTTGCCTTGGAGCAGCCTGAATCTCTTTCCAGCGGGGATGACGATGATCATGAATTTGGGGAGGGCGCTACCAACACCGAATTCCCGAGTGGCACATTGACATCGAATCCTTGGGCAGGCTGGTGGCACGACCAGACCTAACTTCGACGCTTTTCCAGAACCCCTGATTCGGGCTGCGTGGGGGGTGTTTGCGCTTCAGTACCCGCCAGTGCCCGTTCGTTTTGTTGGCGAGATAGCCGACCATGGTTTATGCGTACTGAGGACAGCATTGTGAAAGTTATCGTGGGAGGCTGAAGCCGGAGCGTCTCTCAAGGGCGAGTTCGGCGCGTTCGACGACGGAGCGGTCGTGTGCGTCGAGGCGCACGGTGGTCGGGCTGCTGGCCATTTCACAGTCGCGGATTTCGACCAGACGGCGATGGAGCTGGGTTTCGGCGTGCCGGCTGAGGACTATGAGCGCGCTGGCCCGTCGCTTCTTGAGGATCAGCTCGCGGTGGGTGAAAGCCACGCGGTTCCAGATCGGCCTGATTTCGAAGAGCAGGAGCCGGACATGGAGGAGGAATCTGCCGTGTTTGAGGTGGCCTTCGAGCCGGGGGAGAAGCAGCCCGAGGCTCACAAGGAGAACCGCGAACGTTTCGCCCACCCAGTAGAGGACGGTCAGGACGGCCGCGGAAGGGCTGGCAGCGCCGTCGATCTTCGTGACGACTCCGTAGACCAGACGGTCGATGAGGACCAGAGCAAAGAGGATGCATCCGATGGCGATGAGGACGAAGGCAGATCGGAAGGCACGCGCCCGCATGCTGGGGACATTGTCATGGCACACCCGTGCGATATCGAGGCAGATCCACATGATGAACGCGGACCCGCTCCAGAGGAACACCGCCATCCCTGGTTGGCCGCCGTAGCTCAGAGGCAAGTTGGGATCAGTGACGGGGGTGCGGCTCGTGAGAAATCCTGCCGTCACTGCCGAACACGAAATGACCACAGCCCACCGGCCGAAGGCGAGTTGCCGACGTCGTACTTCAAAGTCTTCGACTGCTGCCAGCAGGATAGCCGTCCGGAATTGCCAGAATCCCAGGAGCAGAGACAAAAGGGTTGTCAGACCGACGTGGTTCCGGCCGCCGAGCAGCGGATCCACGCCGTAGTAGACCGCGGGGATGTAGAGGGTGCAGGCGATTGCGGCGAAGATGGTCGCCCGGAAGACGCTGCCGCGGTGTGGATCGAGCGCTGCGGGCAGCCGGAGGATGGTCAAGACCCAGAGAGTGGCCGCCGGCACGTACTCCATCAGCCGAACACTTTGCGGAACGCCAGCGGCTCCGGCGGCGTACCGGCGTCGCTGTTGATGATGCGTGTTGCGAGCTGATCGGCGAGGGCTTCGGCGGCAAGCTCTGCGTCGTCGGTGTAGCTGCTGCGGGCGAGGGCGCGGAGCACCTGTTCACCGTCGAGATCGGGGAGGAGGCCCTTGACCATTTCGCTGCTTTGGCCATCGAGATCGTGTTCGAGGATCATGTGGCTGAATTCATGGAGGATGATCTGTTGCCGGTGCCAGTCTGATTTGGTCGGTGCGTGGAGGACGATGTCCTCGTCCTCGCCGATGAGCCAGATCCCGCAGAGTTCTTCACCGATCAATTCGGGAAGCTCTGCCACCGTGATGGTCCTGCCGCGTTTTCGCTCCAGTTTCTCGTGGATGAGCTCAAGTGTGGCGTCGTCGGGCAAGCTGAACGCGTGTTCTGCTTTCCGCGCTATTTTGCGGGCTTCACGGTAGTTCATTGCCGGACGGGACAGGGGAGGACGGAACGTTGACCGGACCGATCTGGTCCAGGGAATACCCGCCGGGGTACAGGCGCGAGCCTGCGGCGCCGGGAGTGAAATGTGGCTTGGCTTTCAGCGGACGACGGCGGCGGATCGCGTTGTAGGCGGCGAGTCCGGTTTTGAGGGCGGTCCGGGAGATCCGGCCCGCTCGGGGGAGGCCGAGCGCGTCGGTGAGGCGATCGTCGTCGAGCATTGTGCTGATGAGGTGTTTCGCCAGGGGGCGCAGGGGAGCTGGTAGCCGGCTCTTGAATACTCGGACCGTGCTATCCATGAGGAGTTGGCCTTCGGCCGACGGCGCGACGTGGGTTGCCTCGTAGCGGTCGAAGAAGTCCTCGGCGTCCGCGTAGGTGGCCGGCATGCCGGTGATATTCATGCGGGTGCCCAGTTCCGTGAAGAAGCGTGAGGCGGCCTCGAGCTCGGCTGTTGTGGGTTGGCGCCAGGCGTGTTTCTGGATCCACCGGATCGGTACGACCAGCAGGGTGAGGAGGACGTAGAGGAAGTCGTCCCTGCTTCCGGGTAGGTTGCGGTGCACACGGTTGAGCAGCTCGACCATGGTGCGGCCGCGGTCGCTGTCCTGGCCGCAGGAGATGAGTTCATAGATGACGATGGCCGTGTCGTAGGACCGCTTCATGGGGCGCTGCTGGATTTCGGCGTTCGCGTGCAGGGTCGCTGCGATGCTCGGGATGGCGAAGTTGCGGTAGTACGCGAGGAAGAACCCGAGTTCCGTGTCCGCGGCGAGATCGAAGAGCGCCATCTGGCGGAACGTGGTCTCCCAGTCATCCGGGGAGGCGGTTTGCTGGCGGTGGAGGCTCGCAGCGAGGGTGGCGTTGATGTTCAAGGTTCCCCCGTTCGCCGCGTCCTAAGTCCGCGTTCGAAGCTAGGGCTCCAGCTCCCCAGCTAAGCTGACCTATTCCATGGTAAAACCGTTGCGATTGCGTGGCTAGTTAACTTGTAGACGGGTCTACTTCTTGGGCTGACGGAGTCGCTGTTTCCAGCGCTCTGACCAAGCCCTTTTCTCCCTGGCGCATCATGAGTGCGTGGGCGGCGGTGAATGCTGGGGCTGCGATCGGAGTGAGGAGATGCATCCAACGCTGGGTGGGACGGACTCGCCATTCAATGTCCATGCGTGTTCCCTTGTCGTTTGCATCCGGAGTAAGGGTGACCTTGCCGGTCCCCGCGAGATGGCCGCCGGCATCGAATTCTATTTCGCTTGGGGCTACGACCTTTGTTGGGTGGATGGTGATGGTGAGGGTGTAGCCCAGAGATGCCTTGAAGTTGAGGTATGCGGTGGTTGCTTTGAGGATGTCTTCCTGGGAGTTGCTTGCCGGTTCGGTGCGGACTAGCGGTGCCGCAAAGCTGCAGTGCGGCCACCACTTGGGCCAGCTCATGTCGATGTCGGCGATGATTGCCCACACACGCTCCAGGGTGGAGGGGAGGTGCCAGGTGGAGCTGAGGTCGAAAAGGCGTGGGGTCATGGGGATATTCTGGCATGATCGCTTGAGACCTGGGTTCGAGGAATTGAGGAACGACCTGGCGAAGACGCCCTGGAGCGCTTATTCAGAAGAATGCCCGCGGAGTCAGCGAACGCTCAGCGCCCCCGCAGGTCCTATCGGTGGGCGGCCTCAGTTCCGTGGATGCGCGTGAACTTTGGAACTAGCGCGGCCAAGGACCGGTGTCGGCCTCGGCCATACAGTCCCAAAATGGGCCAACACATGCTGTGCCTATGAGTCGCGAAGAGGCTCAGGGACCCGCAACTGACTCACGGGGACGGGTGCAACCCACCCTCCGTGAGGCTGCCGCCATTCACGAGCAATTCAAGGGTATTTCCCGGATCCATCTACAGAACGTCATTGCACGAGAGGGCAGGCATTCCAAGGAATAGAATGTGAAGCATGACTGAGGAAGCCAATTCAAACGAGCAAGCCCAACGAGTCCGGATTCTCAAGGAAGCAGGAATCAACAGCCTGGATACTGGAGCTCCGTTAACTATCAACGCAAGCCCGATGGACTTGATCCGTCAGCGGACAACCAATACCGATTCCTCAAGAGCCGAGGACCCAAACGACTGATGCCCACCTCGCTCCTTGGCATTCTCATTTTCTTGGTAGCCATTGCTCCCGGTTTCATTTTCGAACGTTTTAGGGATCGACGACACGCCAGAGCCAAGGAGTCGAGCTTCCGGGAGATCAGCAGAACACTGGTCGCTTCCGTTCTCCTTGGTGTACCAAGCTCGGCTGTCATGTTGTGGATCTGGAGTTTCGCCAAGTCACCTTCGCCCGCAGGCATTGCGCAGCTTCTCAGTGCGGACCCGGGGTTTATTTCGACCCACTATCTCCAACTAGCTCTTACCTGCCTGGTCTACCTTCTGTCCAGCACCGTTCTTGCCTACCTATGGATTCTCGCCACACATCTCAAGGTACTCAAGCCAGCAAACATCTCCGCGGGTCTTCGTTGGTGGCAACGGGAAGGACGAATCGGCAGATGGGCGATCGGTCCGCTTGACACTTCGGCCTCGATTTGGACCAAGGTATTGGAGGCCAAGGTGCCTTCAGATAATGTGCCATACCTCACAGTCATCATGAAGTCAGGAGATACCTGGTCGGGGAGGCCCGCTCACTTCACCGAGTCTCTCGATGAAAACCGTGATCTGGCGCTTGCACCGGAACTTCTATATCTGCCAAAAGATGGAGAACCTATAGTGTGGACGGGATCTTATGTCGTTATTAGAAGTGACAATATCGACGCAATCTCTGTTGCCTACTTGCCGGTCTCCCGACTGCCGGGCGCAGAGGCGGAGATGCCCTCCCAGCCTGAGGCAACCATAATCTCGTGATGCGCAGTCTTTCAGTGTGACCTGAGAGGCGACTCCATTCAGGCACAATACGTCGGCGTTCTATTTCGTTCCTTCTCTACTTTGACAAAGGAGGCGCTGCGAACAGGCCTCGAAAACAATGGAAGCGCGGATTCCTTCATCAGCGCATACACGGTGCCAAGGCAGCCAAGTAGCTGACGTTCGTCAGGGCACCGAGTATCACTGCCTTGGCCCAGGCTCCGCGGCGGGTCGCCAGGCTTCCCTGAATGGCTCATCAACCAATGCGTCGCTGAACTACTCCGCGGTACCAGCTCACGAGGCAACCTGGCCAACAATCTGGCCAAGGTGTTCATCAGGACAAACCAGATCGAATCCAACTCTAGGCTGTGCATGGCCAACGCCGGGTCCAGGCACAAGCCCTTCCTCGGCGCGGATGGCCCTCCTGGCTCTTACGTGGACCTTGACTAGTCTGACGTGTTCTTCGTCGCCGGCACGAACATCGCGGGCTGCCACCCGATCCCGTTCCCAAGGACGACGGACAGTTTTTGAGCGTGCTCTCAAGTTGGCCGATCCGCCACCAACTCAAGAATGCTCCTGTAGCCCCTGAGGATTTGCTCGGGGTAAGTTCGGTGGCTGAGCCATGGAAAGACGCCCGTGACTTGCCAGCCGTCAAAAGTAAGCCGTTCTTCGTTGTGCCCCGCGACGGGTTGCACTTGGAGGTTCCGATGCCTTTGCTGTAGTTCCTTGAGGCGCTTCGCGGCTTGGCGTTCGTGCGGGACTCCGGAATCAGCGTCAAAGATGATGTTAACCCTGACCCGTCGCCTAAGTGCGCTCTCCAAGAGTCGACAAAAATGGTCGTCGATCACTGCCCTCGATAGTCGGGCGGTCGCGATTTCAATGAGCTCCTGTGCCGTGCTGAGAGCTCTGTGGAGCAGCTCGTGGTGCTGGAAATCACGCACTTCGGCGGCGGACGGCCCCTTTGTCGGTTCACCTGTGAAGATTGGATGCTGTTCGTCTAAAAGACACCTCACTGTTCCATCCCCATGTTGTTCGCTAACTGGTTCTATACGGATGTTGACTAGTTCATGAGTTCCCCACTTCGCCAGCGCCAAGTCTTGTCGTTGGCTCAGTTCCCCCTCGATAACAAGCGCCGCAGACGTATCGTCGTTGGTATCGCCCCGGAACACGAGAAGATCGGCGGGCAGACACTTGTAGCTGCTGACATTTATCTTTCTAACCTCAAGAACGGTGAGCTCCTTCCGTCCCCTGAACCTGATTACGCTATTGAGCGCCGCAGGCGATATTTCATCTGGGCCTATGAGACCTTTACGTAAGTATGGAAGGATCGTTCTACCGTCTGAGATGGCGTCCGACTTTGACATCAGGGTTGAGCGAGAGTAATCGGAAACTACCCAAGCAAGGCGGTCGAAGGTGACGGGAAACTCAGAAAGCACGGGTCTCATCTCAACGAGCTCTCGAACGAGCGTGTCGCCCATTGGCGTCAGTTGAAAACTGTTTGTGTGCGGGAAGTACTGTAGGCTCCCGTCGGCCACTTGGTAGAGAGTCACGTTAGACACCAGATCCTCGCTCAGTCCGCAAAGTTGAGCAATCTGGAGAATGGTTTCCAAACCCGCATCGATCATTCGAAGGACGAACTCATCCAAGAGATCCAAGGGCTTTTGCTCTTGGGCTACAACATCGACATTGACCACTGTGACCGGTACGGCAACGCGAACTATACCGACCATCCGCATACCGGGACGGCCGTGCGCATACTTCTTCCAGAGCCGGTAGTCATCACTGTACGTCTGCAAGACGGACCTCACAGTCTTCTGGGTGGCAAAGTATGTATGCGAGGACGTCTTTCAACGCCCCTGGCGCCCTCGATGAAAAGTCCGTGTCGCCAATGATCGTCAGTCCATACCGGGCTCGCGAGAGCGCCACATTTATGCGGCGCCAGTATGGTTCTCCCAGGAACCCCATGCGGCCAAATGCATTGCTTCTGGTCACAGTAAAGATGGCTATGTCAGATTCGCGCCCTTGAACGGCATCGACGGTCTCAACCGAGGCCTTTATGTGTTGCAAAGGCACGCCAGCTAAACGACGAGTAAGCTCGTCGACTTGGCTGCGGTAGGGTGCAATTAGTAGAACATCGACAATTCCCTCTCCGGGCTTGGGCTTAACCAGCCCGCGTTCCACTGCTCTGTCGATCTCCTGAAGACGCTGCATGGCAAGCCTCGCCTCATATCTGTTGGCATAACTACCCCCACCTTCCTCGGCGTTCTCCCGTCTCGCCGAGCTCTTGGAAGTATCCAGCCACAGGACGGGTCTTCCCAAGTGCTCATAGCCAGCGAGGCCCGTAGTTATGGGTGACTTGAGATCGCCCTCGTAGAAGCACTCCGAGATTAGGTTCCCGATGGGGGCAATCATTCTGTACTGCTCAGATAGTGCAAACTGGGCAGCGTTAGGCAGGTGATCGGTTAGCCGCTGGAACAGTGTCTCCCGCACGAAGTCAGGCGACAGATCATATTCGGCCATGAGGTCTTTTCGTCGCAGAAGATCCTCATCGAGAGGCGGCAGCTGCCGGGTGTCTCCTACCAAAATTGAGCGGCGAGATCGGGACAGCGGAACCAGGGCCTCCGTTGCGGTAGCCTTCGAAGCCTCGTCGAGAATGCAGAGGTCAATATCCAGATCTCTCATGGTGGGATTGCCAATGAATCCCAGGCATGTCCCCGCTACAACCCTGCTGGTCTCCAGAAAGATCTTGCTTAGTGCTCGGTCTGAGGCAAAGCGCTGCAGCCATTCCGACTGCAGCTTGATGAATTCGAGTATGTCACTTACCTCCGGGGCTTGTTCCAGGATTAGTTGGACTGCCGTTTCGAGTTCCGCCAGCGTGGGCGCTACGGACACCTCAATGAAGCCGCCTAGTTTCGCAGAGACGAGGGCAAGCAGATCGGACTCCTGCTCTGCCAGCTTTTCAAGACGAGGTTGTAGTCGCTCGGCTTCCTCTTCAAAGCCAAGTCTTGCGCCTAGATCGGAAGTATAGGTTTCGTCCACGCTGAGGCTGTCTAGATGCCCTCTCAGAGTCTGCTGCTCCTTGGTCAACTCGATCAGTTCCTGCATGTGGATGGCAGCGTCAAGATGATCGCGGTCTAGGCCCTTAGCGGCGGCCAGACTCTCGATATGCGAAAGTGCCTTCTGGCGCACTTTCAAAGACCATTTCTCCATCTGTTGATCCAGCAGCAGGGGTTGAGATGCTTCCGAAATGCGAGAATTTCCCGGCTGGCCTAGCCTCACGAGCCCCGACACACCCGCCTTGTCCAGTCGCTGAAGGGCGTTGTCTACGGCCACGTGGGTTTGGCTTACGATCAGGACTCTAGAATCGGGATTGAGCTGAGTGTATTGAAGCACCAGCTCAGCGATAAATCTGGTCTTGCCGGTCCCAGGAGGGCCTTTCACGACCATGAGATCTTGCACGCCTAAACCGGCGTTAACCGCACGCCTTTTGTCGTCGTCGAGGTTCCCATGCCATGCAGCCACCTCGACGGGGGACGGCGGGCGGGAAGTTGACGGGTCTGCTAGTACGTCTATGAGCCCGACCGATTCGAGGTCTCGTCGCCGAACTCTGTTGAGGGCGTCCTGTTGACGTTGGAAGGCGACCTGAGCCCTTCCCAGGTGAGGTTTGAGGACACCGGTGGTGGGTAGCTCTCTGGGGCTTTTCCCTTGGACAGCCAAGGCAATATCCCGGCCTCTATGTTCCATCACCTCTGCTACGCAAGCGAGGTGCCGGGATGTGGATCGGACTTGCCACTGAGTTCCTGTGAGGTCCTCTTCAGATTCTTGGCTCAGCTTAATCCAAAGAGTCCGGCCTTCTGATCTGCCGTTCGAGTAGGTTAGCGCGGACTTATCGCCGCGAGCGACGTCCTCACGTGCTCGTAGCACTTGCTCCCATCTGTGGATAAGCTCGGACCTTCTGACCGCTTTAAGGTCGCTGCCATCTGGAGCCTGTGTGTCATGGAAGTCGTCGAGAAGCTCCATTAAAGTCTCTTGCGCAAGCCCCACATCGTATAAAGACAAAGGGCTGCGTTGCATCCAATAGTACAAATGTCCGATAGGCAGTGATCTGCGTTTCTGACGGTCAAGATCCTCGTCGCTAGGCCTCTTGGCTCCGATGACGAGCATCTCACCTGCTGTCTTAGGTACGACGGTATAGCGGTAGTCGCGACCAGCAACAATGATTCGCGTGCGATCGCGGTCACCAGTTTTCTCATCAATCCTGAACGATGCAAAGACTTGCTCCTCTAGGTCGGAAGCCAAGACTTTCGGCGATACAAGCGGCCCCCCGAGTATTGTTTCCGCAGTTGTCGTCAGGCGAAGGAGCAGGGGTTGGCGGCTGCGTGGGGTATGTGCTTGGGAAATCCTCAAGGAACTGAGCCCCTGATGGAAGGCGGTGCCGTTTTCGGGCCGCTCCGCGGGGTCGACCGCCACGCTTCGCTGCAGCAGAGCACGAAGCGCCTCTGGTATATCTAGGTCGTGAAGGGTCGCATGGACGTGTGGGAGGTCCTGAAGTTTTTCTGGTGTCAGAGACTGGATTATGAGAACTCCAAGGGAGAAAACATCTCTGACATATTTCCTGGAGTCGGCTTGCTCAGGGGGCGAATATACGGGGGACCTGAAGCCTTGAACGGTGCGAGTGTCATCGCTACCGATTAGCTTGCTAATACCGAAGTCGGCCAACAGAAGGGTACCATCCTCCGAGATAAGCACATTTTCCGGCTTCACATCGCGATGGACGACCCCTCTTAAGTGCAAGTGAGAGAGTGCCGAAGCAATTGGAAGGCCGATCTCGTCCAAGGCTTCATACCAAGGCCGGCTGTAGCCGTCTTTAAACAGATCTAGCAATGATTTTTCAGCCCAGTCCATAATCAGGAACGGCTGCTGGCCCTCGTCTTCGAGTCCGTGATCCAGGATCTTGACGATATTGGGGTGGTCACATGCAGTGAGGGTCTCGACCTCACGTCTGTAAAAGTTCAGTTCGTATTCGGTTCTCAAGCTGGATATCAACTTGATGGCTACAAACCGACTCTTGCTGAGTTCCAGTGCCTTTCGGACTATCGCTTGCCCGCCAGAGCGGGAATTGCCGGGAAGGAAGACGTACTTGCCATCCAGAAAGGTCTCCATCTGATGCTTCCCCGTTTGTAGTGCGCGAACTTCGTCAAGACTACCGGCCAATCGAACAGCACACATGAAGGCTGGCTCCCAGTGTAGGCCTGTCGATGAATAAGGCTTGGACTCGATAAAGGGACTCCTTCCTCCGAGCAACCCGTGGCGGCATCGAGTTTGGTGAACCCGCCCACGCCGCTCTGAGTCGCGGCTGCCCAGAGAAACCGAGCGTCAGCCGCACCATTTGTCTGATTGCCGTGATGGAGGATATCTTCGAGCACCAACGCGCGGTAGAGTGCGGAACGTCGGGCATGACCCGAGTGTCTTCACGGGACTGCCGGAGCTAGGGTATCGTCGTCCGCCTGCGCTCAATCATGGTCTAGGACGTTCGCTGCGCGGATGAAGTCGACCAATCTTTGTGTTTCTTCCTTTAAGTCGTGAGGCCAGGTATGGGTCGACGTCCACCTTTTGCTGACCGATTCGGCAACGTCAGACTTCCTGAAGGTAACCGGTGAGCCGCTGTGGAGGTTGTCTTGGAGGGGGTTCTTGAAGAGATTCCCGTTCCACTTTGGCGTGGCGTTCGGGTAGAGGTCGCGGAGGGCGGCCGTGAAGAGGCCCACTGGAATGTAGTTTTCTATGGTGTAGCCGGCCGTCACCCAGGTGTGGCAGTGTTCGTCAGTTGCAAGCTGCTCAATAACCCTGAGCTTTGTGGCCCCCAGAATGTCGGTTTTCTTCTTCATGTCGGAATCAATGACAACCACCATGTTCCGATTGAGCCTTCTAAGCGAAATGAACGCATCGGCGTCGGCCTGGGGGTCCTCTGCTGACAAGTGGCTTAGCAAGGATCCGCCGTAAAACATGATGACGTAGTGAATGCCTTCGAGCGGACGGGGATCGAGGAGCGAGATCCATTGTCGAATGTAGAGGCGGTCTGATGGTCCTTCAACCCAGATGACGCAATTAGATTGCACGATGTCTGAAGCACGGTATCCGAGCTTTGCGCTGAGGTGGGAGAGCTCTCGCGGTGTGACTGCAGGAGCAACTTCCGTCCCCGAATCCTCCATCCAGACATGGGAAATGGAAGCAAGCTCTGTGTCCAGCATGTGTGCCGAGTGAGTGGCTATGAGGTACCGGTTGTCTGTGCTCTCTTTGAGGTAGCGGATTAGTCGACGCTGAAGTATCGGGTGTAGATGGACTTCGGGCTCTTCAATGCACACCAACTGTTCGTCGATGACTGTTGCTGCGGCCGCAAGAATGATGACCTCATGGACCCCAGTTCCCAAGTGCCCCAGTGGAAGCACTCGGTCCTTACTTCGAACAAGGATTTCATTGTGTGTGAAGGGGATGTGTATTGTGGCGGATTCGTCGTCGAGCACTTTGCGAACGAACTGATTGATCTCCCGAAACGGGACTGCCCCCGGTTTTGTTGACTCCTTGACCTAGCGAGCTGGTGCTCGTGGAAGGATGTTGACCATGCCGACGG
>NZ_JBYSXD010000074.1:0-13186 GCF_058781865.1 Arthrobacter sp. FW306-1B-F12A | reverse complement strand
CACTCATCCCAACAGGGCCACGGGCCCTCTTGTCTTCAACGACACGAACTCAGTTCCCCACCAACCACGAAGAGCCACTTATCCTCGGGCAGTCCTGTCGCATCGCCCTTCGGTTCGGATGAGAAGGAAGTCCCTGCCTTGCTTCCCTCGGAGTTCGACTCATCCAGCTCGGCGTCGGCCGATGGCACCGCGGCTGATCCGTTGTGCCCGCCCTGATTCGCCTTCCGGGCCCCCCGTCCTGCTGTTTCTTGTTCCGGCGTCGGAGTTCCGTAGCCTCCGGCTGCCTCTTCCTCGGCTCCATGCTGCTCGTCCATTTCCATGCCGTCCTTCCGTATTGGTTGAACTTGTTGGGTGGAAAATCATGACCCGCTACCCAGGACGGCTTCCGTCGGTGACCGGAAGCCGGCCTTGAATGCAGGCCCATGGCCCCGGACAGAAGGCCTCCGGCCCTCTGTCGACGCCCGTTCAAGCCTGTTACCACATCGAAACTAGTAGGCCGGGAGGTCACTTGTCCATGGATTCGGGAAAATTGATCAGCAAACTTACTATGTCGATCGAGAAGGCCTAGACTAGGCCGGCGTCAGGGCCTCGAACTATCGTTTCTGCTCGGACTTCCGGCGCCGGGGAGACCAGGAAAGCAGCGGGTACAGCAGCACGAGCGCCGCGAGGGCGACAAGGATGCTGCCGCCCGCGGCGAGGCCGGCCTCAGGCCCCACGGCAACGCTGAAGATCAGTCCGGCGCACCCGGCGATCAGCAGGGACACACACGCCACGACGGCCTTGACGATCTTGTCGCCTGCAGCCACCAGCCGGTACTTGACATGATGCTGGAAGAGCCGCCGGTGCAGGCTTACCGGAACCAGCATGAGCCCGGTGGTCATGGTCGCCAGGACAACCAGCAGGAGAAACCACCATTTTTGCATCCCTGTAAGCGTGCCGAATCGCTGCTGGAACGGCAGGGTCAGCAGGAAGCCGCCGATAATCTGCACGCCCGTCTGGAGGACGCGCATCTCCT
Source organism: Arthrobacter sp. FW306-1B-F12A (assembly GCF_058781865.1). Lineage (NCBI taxonomy): Bacteria > Bacillati > Actinomycetota > Actinomycetes > Micrococcales > Micrococcaceae > Arthrobacter > Arthrobacter sp. FW306-1B-F12A. Next base: position 12,171 of record NZ_JBYSXD010000074.1, on the reverse strand, counting down.
GGAGCAGCTCATTCCAGTTTCGGTCCATCCGTTGGTCCTCGGACTCGTGCCTGGTGTCGGGAGCCGGCCCGGGGAACAGGGGATCTTCCGGTCCGCTCACGACGGCCGCGGCAGTTCGCAGCCTGCCACGGGATTCAGTCCCATGTAGTTCAAGGGACCGGCAACAATATTCAGGCTAATCGTTGCGAACTGGGAGCACTGCGCCGGGACGGCGCTGAAGTAGCCTCGCTGTCCGGCCGCTACTGCTCCTATGACGAGCCAGATCACCACGATCAGCCCGAAAATCGACCCGAATCGCATGGCCATCGACCAACCTCTCATCGATTCCGAATATCAATCAGCTTACTTATTCGGCGACTTCGACCATAGGCTGGCCGGATGGCAACCCACGTAGGGACGTCGGGGTGGAGTTACGACCACTGGGACCACGTGCTCTATCCCGCCGGCACCCCCTCCCGCAACCGGCTCGATTACTACGTGCAGCAATTCGAGACCGTCGAACTCAACGCGAGTTTCTATCGTTGGCCGCGCGATTCATCGTTCGCCAGTTGGCGACGCCGCCTACCTGAAGGGTTCGTGTTTTCGGTCAAGGCGCCCCGTGGGCTCACCCATGGCAAGCGCCTTTACGCACCCGAAGCCTGGATCGGCAGGATCACCTCGGCGTGGCATGAGCTCGGGGACAGGCGTGGGGTCCTGCTGGTCCAGTTGCCGCCGGGAATGGAGCGCGACGACGGCCGGCTGGCCTATTTCCTTGGCCTCCTCCCCGAGTGGATCAAGGTCGCCGTCGAATTCCGCCATGACAGCTGGCATGACGAGGCTGTCTACGAGTTGCTTGAAAAGCACCGGACGGCCTATTGCATCATGAGCGGGGCGGAGCTCCCGTGCGTCCTCCGAGCGACGGCGCCGTTTGTCTACATCAGGATGCATGGGCCGGATCACCACCACCTTTATGGAGGTTCATACTCCGATCAGGACCTGCGCTGGTGGACCGACCGAATTGCGGAATGGGAGACGGCGGGCAAGGAGGTTTTCGTCTATTTCAATAACGACGGCGGCGGTAACGCGGTCCGTAATGCCCGCACCCTCCGTTCCTTCCTCGGCAACCACTAGGCGTGGACTCCATGGTTGTTGGGTACGGTAGTTTCCATGGTTGAAACCAAGAAGGTCAGGATGCCAGCTTCATCCCTCATGACCGTGATCTTGGCTTTTGCGGCAAACCTTCTTGTTGCGGTCGCAAAGACTGTCGCCGCCGTGCTTACCGGCTCCGCTTCGATGATCGCTGAGTCCGCCCACTCCTGGGCGGACACGGGAAACCAGGTCTTCCTGCTGGTGGCCGAGAGGAGATCCTCGAAGAAGCGGGACGTGGCCCATCCGATGGGCTACGGCAGGGAAGCATACGTGTGGTCGATGTTTGCCGCCTTTGGCTTGTTCACCGCAGGCGCCGTTGTTTCCGTGATGCACGGCATCCAACAGCTTTTCGCGCCGGAGCCCGCCGGTGATTTCGCGGTCGCCTATATTGTCTTGGCGGTATCGTTCGTCCTGGAAGGGGGTTCGTTCGTCCAGGCATTCCGGCAGGCCCGCAAGTCCGCACGGGAGCTCGAACGCCGGACCTTGGAGCAAGTGCTCAAGAGTTCAGATCCCACCATGCGTGCAGTCTTCGCGGAGGATAGCGCCGCGCTCATAGGCCTGCTCATTGCCTTCTTGGGAATCTTCCTGCACCAGCTCACTGGATCACCACTTCCGGATGCGCTCGGATCCATATTTGTCGGCATTCTTCTCGGTGTCATCGCCGTAGTACTAATAGATCGCAATCGTCGCTTCCTTGTCGGCCAGGGCGTCACTCCGGAACTCGAGAAGTCGATGGCGATCAGGGTCATGGAACACCGCGAAATCGAGCGCCTGACATATCTTCACCTGGAGTTTGTCGGTCCGCGCAAGTTGTACCTCGTGGCCGCAGTGGATATCACCGGCGACCTCCGGGAACACGAAGTGGCCATCGCGCTGCGCCGCGTGGAACGGGAACTCGAGGACGAGGAGACCGTCGAGGAGGCCGTCCTGACCCTCGCTACCCCCGACGAGCCCTCGCTGTCCTTCGGCGTTCGGCGTCCGTCGCCGGCCGTGGAGTAAACCAGGACCGTCAGTCCGCTTGAACCTCCGGGGAAAACAAGTACAAGCTACTCGTGTCATGGTTCACACAAAGTTGTTGACTCAAGAGACCAGCATCCGCGCGCTGTCCGAGGACGCCGATCCCGGCTGGCCAACGGCAGGGTCGGCCGATCGATAACACCGGCGTTGCGGAGGCGCAGTCAATTTTCGAGGGGAGTTCCAATGGATGGTCAACTTTGGATTTGGATCGTGGTGGCGGTCGTGATCATCGCGGTGATCGTCGCCGTCGTCGTTTATGGGCGCCGCGCGAAGAACGCCGCTAACCGCAAGCGCGCTGCGGACCTCCGCGAGAAAGCCCGTGCCGACGCCCTCGGAGCTCATGAGCGCAGCGCCGAGGCCGCTCGGGCGGCCGCAGACGCCGCTCGCGCCGAGAGCGAGGCGGAACGCTTGCACCGGGAGGCCGCGGACAAGCAGAAAGCCGCCGAGCGCGCCAACGAAGTCTCGCAGGACAGGTTGCGGCGGGCAGAAGAGTTGGACCCGGATGCCGGCAAACGCTCGGATCCGGATAGTGCGGGAAGCCGCCGGGACCGGGACGACGACGAAATCCGACGGGAACGGGACGACGACCGAGGCGACGGGGAGGGGCGCCGGGACCCGAGACCATAGGCTAACCGGTTGCGATCACGCCCCACCTGCCGTAGGTGCGGCTTGAGGTTGCTCCGCCACTTCCTGGGTGGCTGCCCAGCTCGCGAGGAGGCGCAGGGCGTCCGCAGAGGGGGAGCCAGGTTCTGCAGGGTAGATGAACAGCGAGAGGCCGGTGTCCGCCGACAATTCCATTGCCTCGAAAAGTAGGCGGAGTTCACCCACCACGGGGTGGTGGAAATGCTTGAAACCGCTGTAGTGGCGGCGCACGTTGTGCGCGGCCCAGCGAGTGCGGAATTCATCGCTTCGGGTGGAAAGCTCTCCTACAAGGTCGCTCAGCCCGCGGTCGAAGGGGTCGCGGCCGGCCTCGGTGCGGAGGATGGCAACCATATTGTTGGCGGCGAGTTCCCAATCCGGGAAGAACCGCCGGGCCCGTTCTTCATCCAGGAATATGAAGCGTGCGTAGTTGGCGGGCCGGACCGGGTTGACGTACATCTCGGAATGCAAAGCAAGGCCGAGTTTGTTGGCGGCAAGGATGTCCATGCGGGCGTTGCGGACGAATGCCGGCGCGTCAGTAATGGCGTCAAGGGCGAACTGCACACTTGGCCGGACCTGCTGTGGTGCGGATCGACGCTGCCTCTTGCTTGTTCCGGCGGTACGCGCCAGATCGAACAGGTGCGCACTCTCAGCCTCGTCGAGTTGGAGGGCCCTCGCCAGTGCCTCCAAGACGCTCTCGGACACTCCCGCAAGGTTCCCGCGTTCGAGCCGGGTGTAATACTCAACGCTCACTCCGGCGAGGGTCGCGACTTCGCCGCGACGGAGCCCCGGTACTCGCCGATTGCCGCCCGACGTCGGCAGCCCTGCCTGTTCGGGGGTGATCTTCGCGCGCCGGGAAGCAAGGAAGTCGCGAGCGTCGTTGCGGTTGTCCATGCGATCAACGATAGTGACCTCGCAGCGCCCTGAGGGAGTCCCTGACAGTACCTCTATCAACGACACCTCCCGGCAGCGGTGAGGACCCCGACGTCGTCCGGGATCCGGGCGTCGTGCTAGAAAATGTGGAAATCGCCCGCATCGGCGTTCGCGGACGGATAGACCACGGGTTCCCGCCCCAACTCCAGCAGGACGTCGTTGATGCTCATTTGCCCGTCGAGTTGGACGGCCGGGACGAAGGCGGTTTCGGATTCGACTTCAGCGGTCATGGATCGATCTTATGTGCGGCAGGGCCCACGGGCGCGATGAACACGCGAGCTCCAGGCTAAGTCGCCGGGCGACGTTTTGTGTTCGAGGATCACGGTTTCTGGGATGCGGCCGCGGAGGGGGAGAGATCGGCCAGCGTAAGGGGATGTGCGGGAGCCTCCGGGAAGCGGTGGCTGATGGTCACAGCCAGATCCGGACTGACGTGGACCAGGGCACCACCGGGAAGCGCTCTCCACTCGGGGTTGTCATCCATCGGCTCGGTGGCGATGAGGACGTGTCCTGCACGCGAGGCCTCCCTACTGTGGGCGCGTATCCGGGAGCTCCGCGCGTCCAGGGGAGCCGCCTCGGCCGAGCGGGCAGGAAGCCGTTCCAGAATGTGGAGCTCATGCGTGTCCGGATACCTGACTGCCCAAACGTCGCTCGCCGTCGTCAGGATGAGGTTCAAGCTGAACACCGGCAGTTCCTTGGCGATCCAGCTGATCGCTCGGATGATACCTTGGCCGACGTCGCCATCCGCTCTTCTGCTCTCCGCGGTGATCAAGGCGAAGAGGCGCTCACTGTCTGTTTGGCCCTTCACCAGATCCGCGACTCCGGACTCCGCCAGCCGCTGGTCCAACCGCTCAAGATCGCCGAAGGCGCCGTTGTGGGCGAACAACCTCCCGTCCTGCTCGAAAGGGTGCGTGTTGACCATGGTGTGCGCGCCGGTGCTGGCATATCGCACATGGGCCAGGAATGTCGTGCTCTTCAGGACCCGTGCTTCACGTGCAAAGGCGTGGTCCTCCCATGCGGCGAGCGGCTGCTTGGCGACATGGGCCTTGCCGTCACCGTCAAAGGTGCCTATGCCGGCGCCGTCGGGCTCGCGCCGGCTCTGGTCAGCGAGGCTGTCCGGGGCGTCCAAAAGCCAGAAAGTGGCCCGGACTGCTTGCGAACCGGCATGCAAGCCGAACAATCGGCACATGGCACGCATCCTTCCTTCAATCGTCTGGCGGCGAAGCTGCTGCTGGCTAGTGGTGGAACGCCTGGGTCTGCCCACCGGCGGGCATCGGTGCCGTGAGGCCGTCCAGGTAGGCGACTTCTTTCTTGAGATCGGCCAGGAAACTGGATGCGAGGTCGCGGGTGAATCCGTTGCGGACAACGATCCGTTGGACTGTGATCTCGCTCAATCCTTCCGGCATGGGGTAGGCGGGGACGAGCCACCCATTCATCCGCAGCCTTTCGGACAAGTGGTGAAGGTTCCAATTCTCCGTGTAGCCGTCGGTGAGTTGCCAGGCAAAGACAGGAATGTCGGATCCGTCGCTCCACAAAGTAAACGCCTCCATTGCCCCTATTTCACTGGAGAGATAGAGCGCCACGTCCCGGGAGGTTGCCTGGACGGATTTGTATCCCTCGTATCCGAGCCGGAGGAACAGGTAGTACTGAAGGAGCACCTGGGCGCCGGGGCGTGAGAAGTTCAGGGCGAAGCTCGGCATGTTCCCGCCCAGGTAACTGACATGGAAAATCAGGTCCTCGGGGAGTGCCTGCTCGTCACGCCAGATAATCCAGCCGAGGCCGGGGTAGACCAAGCCGTACTTGTGGCCGGAGGTGTTGATCGAGGCAACCCGCGGCAGGCGGAAGTCCCAGACGGTCTCCCGTTGCAGGAAAGGTGCAACCATGGCTCCGGAGGCGCCGTCGACGTGGATCGGAATATCAAGGCCCCGCTTTGCCTGGATCTCGTCCAACGCCGCCGAGATCTTCTCGACGGGTTCATAGACCCCCGTGTAGGTCACGCCCATGATCGCGACAACGCCGATGGTGTTCTCATCGACGTACTTGTCCAGCTCGTAGCCGTCCAGCATTTGGTGTTCCTGCGACACCGGAACGAAGCGGGCCTCCACGTCCCAGTAGTTGCAGAACTTCTCCCAGCACACTTGGACGGCCGAGCTGAGGACCAGGTTGGGTTTGTCCGTGGACAGGCCGGCCGCCCTCCGTGCGTGCTGCCAGCGACGTTTCAAGGCCAGGCCGCCCAGCATGCACGCCTCGGAAGAACCGATCGTTGAGGTCCCGACTGACTTGGCGGGATCGGGTGCGTTCCACAAGTCTGCGAGCATCCGCCAGCAACGGGTTTCGATCAACGCCGTCTGCGGGTACTCGTCCTTGTCGATCATGTTCTTGTCGAACGTCTCGGCGTACAGCTTCGACGCTTCCGGTTCCATCCACGTTCCAACGAATGTTGCCAGGTTCAAGCGGGAGTTGCCGTCCAACATGGCTTCGTCGTGGACAACCTGATAGGCGGTCGACGGAAGGGACTCACCGTCCGGAATGGTGAACCGTGGAAAAATACTGGATTCTCCGGGTCGGCTGAAGACGGGGTTCAGCTCTACTGCAGTGTCGGGTTCATGGGCTGATGTTCGGTGTGACCTATTGATGGTTCGCTCCTTTGACTCGCCGCTGCGCGAGCCGCTGCGGTGGCATGGCCCGCCAAGGCCCCACGCTACCGCGTGCGTACGCCGTACCCAAGCACTTTCGGGAGCCGCCATCGTTCAGATCGTCGCAGCCTGTGGCCTTCCAGGCCATGGTGCCAAAGTGACTCCTGGTGCATAATCGCAGGGGACGGAGCTCTGTCACCGTGAGGCTAGGAGGCACCAATGTCGATGCAGGACACTCCAGAAGATCGTCGGCCGGGGGAGACGCAAAGCGTTCCGCTACCAGGATCGGACAGGGCTCCCGCCCCGGGCCTCCGGGACATTCTCGGCCCTGTCGATCCTTCCCATCGGATCGAAGCGACAGTCATCCTGAGGCGCCAGGAAGAAATGCCCGAGGTGCCGTCCGCTGTGCTTTCGCGGGACGAACTTGCCTCCCGATACGGCGCATCGGCCGCAGACCTGGATCTTGCTGTAGGCACTTTCACCAACCTTGGTCTCGACGTCGTGGAGTCGGACGCGGCCAGCCGCAGGATTCGGCTGGCCGGAACCGTGGAGCAGATGAGCAGCATTTTCGGGACATCCCTGGACGAGCTGACCAGCCGAAGCCCGGACGGTACCGCTATCACCCACCGGCACCGCACCGGAGGCCTCCACGTCCCTGCGGCCCTCGACGGCGTCATCGTTGCCGTCCTCGGCCTTGACGACCGGCCGCAGGCCCGCGCCCAATTCCGCGCCATTCCCCTCGCTGCGGCCGCTGCGAGCTACACCCCGCCGCAGCTGGGAAGGATCTACAATTTCCCTGCGGGAACGGACGGGACGGGCCAAACCGTTGCCATCCTCGAGCTGGGTGGGGGCTACGGGCAGCAAGACCTTGACACGTACTTCCAAGGCCTTGGCATCCCCACGCCGAGCGTCACCGCGGTGGGAGTCGACGGCGGGGCGAACCAGCCGGGGCAGGATCCGTCGGGCGCCGACGGGGAAGTCCTGCTGGACATCGAGGTGGTCGGCGCCTTGGCGCCAAAGGCCAACATATTGGTCTATTTCGCCCCCAACACCGACGCCGGGTTCCTGGATGCGATTATCGCTGCCTCGCATGCAACCCCGACGCCGGCCTCGATCAGCATCAGCTGGGGCCAGAGCGAAGACGCCTGGACCGGCCAAGCCCGGACGGCTTTCGACCAGGCCATGGCCGACGCCGCGGCCCTCGGCGTGACGGTGACAGCGGCAGCCGGGGACAACGGCAGTGCCGACGGCGCAACCGACAACAAGGATCACGCCGATTTCCCGGCGTCGAGCCCGCATGTGCTGGCCTGCGGCGGAACCAGACTTCAAGCGGACACCGCAACAGGTGTCATCAGGGCGGAAACGGTCTGGAACGACGGACCCAACTCGGCTACCGGCGGAGGATTCAGCGACGTCTTTCCGGCGCCCTCCTGGCAGTCGGGGATCCCGGGGCACGCCAAGCACAAGCCTGTGCCCAAGAAGGCCGGAAGGGGCGTCCCCGATGTCAGCGGCGTTGCCGACCCGCAGACCGGCTATCAGGTGCGCGTCGACGGGAAAGACATGGTGATCGGTGGAACAAGTGCGGTGGCGCCGCTCTGGGCAGCCCTCGTCGCCCGGCTCGCCCAGGCCACCAACAGGCGCTTCGGCCTGATCCAGCCGCTGCTTTACCAAAACGGCAAGCAACCGGCGTCGGGCTTCCATGACATCACCTCAGGCTCCAATGGAAGCTACCACGCCGGGACCGGTTGGGATCCCTGCACAGGCCTGGGCAGTCCGGACGGCAGTGCCCTCCTTGCGTTGCTCCAAGCCAAGGCTTAGTGGACCTGCCGGAGCCATTGCGGCGGTCCAAAACCCGCCACAACACGGCTTTGACTCGGTAAACTGGTTGGTGTCCTTTACAACCTCAGGTTTCAAAGGAGGCTACACAATGGCTGGATACTTTGAGCTGGTCGATGGACCCAACGATGGGTACAGGATTGCACTGCGCGACGGTGAAGGCGAGATCCTGGCGATGTCTACGACCTTTGCCACCAAACAATCGGCTGTCCGCGGGATATCCACGCTCCGGGAGATCGCCGGAACGGCCCTCATCAAGGACAGGAGCCACGGACGGTGGACGCCGTCCCTTGAGCGTCAGGCCCACCACTTGCATCTGTTCCACCAACCCGCATGGCGGAAGCACGAAGTGAGAAGCGCAGCAGGCCGCTTGTAGCCCTGCGATAGCGCGGGTTCGCAAACCGCCCCGCACTCCAGTTCCCACAGGGCCCTCCGTTACGGATTGAACGGGCTGCAATGACGCATGCCGAAAATGCCGTCGCGCCAAGTGTCCTCAGGGGAAAACGGCACGCCTGCGCCTGCTTTGGCTGCCCCAGCCCGAGCGGATACGATGGACGATGGCTGGCTGTGGTCCCCGTACGCCACAAGCTATGAAGCCTTATCAATGAATAGGAGACACCCGTGTCAGATGCCCAGCAGATCACCCTCATCGTCGATGGCGAAGAGACCAAGGTGACGGAGGGGACCACCGGCGCGGAACTCTTCTTTGAGCGCCGCGACGTCGTTGTGGCCCGAGTCGACGGCGAACTCAAGGACCTCGACCAAGTGCTGCCCGAGGGTGCCCAGGTTGACGGCATCACCATCGACTCGCCGGACGGCCTGAACGTCCTCCGCCACTCCACCGCGCACGTGATGGCCCAGGCTGTGCAGCAGCTTCGTCCGGACGCCAAGCTCGGAATCGGTCCCTACATCACAGACGGCTTCTACTTCGATTTCGATGTCGCCGAGCCCTTCACTCCTGAAGACCTGCGGCAGCTTGAGAAGATGATGCAGAAGATCATCAACCAGAACCAGAAGTTCGTGCGCCGCGTCGTCACCGAGGACGAAGCCCGCGAGGCCATGAAGGGCGAGCCTTACAAGCTTGAACTGCTGGGCAAGAAGAACGACGCCGCCGACGCCGGAGAGGGCGTCAACGTCGAGGTGGGCGCCGGGGACATCACCATCTACGACAATGTGGATCGCAAGAGCGGCGACAGCGTCTGGTGCGATCTCTGCCGAGGCCCGCACCTGCCCAACACCAAACTGATCTCCAACGCTTTCGCCCTGACCCGCTCCTCGGCGGCGTACTGGCTGGGCAACCAGAACAACCAGCAGTTGCAGCGTATCTACGGCACCGCTTGGCCCACCAAGGATGCGCTGAAGGCGTACCAGGAGCGCATCGCCGAGGCCGAGCGCCGAGATCACCGCAAGCTCGGCGCGGAACTTGACCTGTTTTCCTTCCCGGATGAGCTGGGCTCCGGACTGCCGGTGTTCCACCCGAAGGGCGGGATCATCCGCAAGGCGATGGAGGACTATTCGCGCCAGCGCCACGTGGACGCCGGATACGAGTTCGTCTACACCCCGCATATCACCAAGGGACACCTCTACGAGGTCTCCGGCCACCTTGACTGGTACAGGGAAGGCATGTTTCCGGCGATGCACATCGACGCGGAACTGAACGACGACGGCACCGTGCGCAAGCCCGGCCAGGACTACTACCTGAAGCCGATGAACTGTCCGATGCACAACCTCATCTTCCGTTCGCGCGGCCGCTCCTACCGGGAACTGCCCCTGCGGCTCTTCGAATTCGGCTCTGTGTATCGCTACGAGAAGTCCGGTGTTGTCCATGGTCTGACCCGCGTGCGCGGCATGACACAGGACGACGCCCACATCTACTGCACCCGCGAACAGATGAAGGACGAGCTCACCTCCACCTTGAACTTTGTCCTTGGCCTCCTCAAGGACTACGGACTGGACGACTTCTACCTTGAACTGTCCACCAAGAACGAAGACAAGTTCGTTGGGGAAGACGCCGCCTGGGAAGAAGCCACACGCACCTTGGCAGAAGTAGCCGAGGCCTCGGGGCTGGAACTTGTTCCGGATCCGGGTGGAGCCGCGTTCTACGGCCCCAAGATCTCCGTGCAGGCGAAGGACGCGTTGGGCCGCACCTGGCAGATGTCCACCATCCAGCTGGACTTCAACCTGCCTGAGCGTTTTGAGTTGGAGTTCCAGGCTGCAGACGGCACACGCCAGCGCCCCGTCATGATCCACCGCGCGCTGTTCGGCTCGGTAGAGCGTTTCATGGGCGTCCTCACGGAGCACTACGCGGGAGCTTTCCCCGCGTGGCTCTCTCCCGTGCAGGTGGTCGGCATTCCGGTGGCTGAGGCGTTCAACGACTACATGTTCGACGTCGTTGGCCAGCTCAAGGCTGCGGGTATCCGTGCTGAAGTGGACATTTCCTCCGACCGCTTCCCAAAGAAGATCCGCACCGCGAGCAAGGACAAGATTCCGTTCGTCCTCATTGCCGGCGGAGAGGACGCAGAGGCCGGTGCGGTGTCGTTCCGCTTCCGTGACGGCAGCCAAGACAACGGTGTGCCCGTTGCCGAGGCCGTCCGAAGGATCGTGGACGCCGTCAAGAACCGCGAGAGCTGACGAGTCGGACACCGCGGGGGCCAGGAAAAATGCAGGAGAACACGGGCGTGACAGCTGACTATCCGGGCGATGCCGAAGTGACTGACGACTTCGGCCTGGCAGGTGTTCCTGATGCCTTCCAACGCCTGTGGACTCCGCACCGCCTGGCCTACATCAAGGGTGGGCAGAACCAGTTCAAGAACGAGGACGACTGCCCGTTCTGCGTGGCTCCGAGCCGCACGGACAAGGAATCCCTCATCGTGCGCCGCGGCAAGACGTGCTACGTGGTCCTCAATTTGTTCCCTTACAACCCCGGTCACTTGCTCGTGTGCCCGTACCGGCATGTTCCGGACTACACGGACATTACCGTGCAGGAAACGGCGGAAATGGCGGAGCTCACGCAGACCGCGATGCGGGTGCTGCGCAAGGTGGCCAACCCGAGCGGCTTCAACCTGGGCATGAACCAAGGTGTGGCCGGCGGGGCGGGCATCGCAGCCCACCTGCATCAGCACGTAGTTCCGCGCTGGGGCGGGGACGGTAACTTTTTCCCCATCATCGCCCAGACGAAGGCTGTCACCCAGACCCTTGACGAGGTCCGCCAGCAAGTGGCCGACGCCTGGCCGGAAGAGTCGGATCTGTCCGGGGAGCAGGATGCTTAATCGGCACGCCCGCGGGTTCTTCACCGGGCTGTTCTCGCCCCTGGCCCGGTTCCTGCTCAAGGTGGGGGTCTCGCCCGACGCCGTTACCGTCGTCGGGACCGCGGGCGTAGTTCTCGGTGCCCTGATTCTCTACCCCCTGGGCCAGCTCTGGTGGGGTTCGCTGCTGATCGCCGTTTTCGCGCTGTCCGACGTCGTGGACGGCATCATGGCAAGGGAACAGGGACGCAGCGGCCCGTGGGGAAACTTCCTCGACTCCACGCTGGACCGGCTGGCAGACGGCGCCATTTTCGCCGGCGTCGCAATCTGGTTCTTCACGGGAGGCGGGAACAGCGCGATTGCTATCGCGTCCCTGGGCTGCCTGGTGCTCGGGATGGTGGTTTCGTACGCCCGCGCCAAGGCTGAATCATTGGGCTTCTACGCCAATGTGGGCATCGCCGAGCGCGCTGAGCGGCTTATTTCCGTGCTCCTCGTCACCGGTCTGACCGGGCTGGGGCTGCCCCCCGTCGTCTTGCTGGTGACCCTTGTCATCCTCGCCGCCGCAACGGCAGTCACCGTCGTCCAAAGGATGGCCGCCGTCCGCGAACAGGCAATGGCAGACGTCGACGGCGGGACGCCCGCTTAAGCGGTGATTAGCCCGTAGCTCAAGGTGGGGGTCTCGCCCGACGCCGTTACCGTCGTCGGGACCGCGGGCGTAGTTCTCGGTGCCCTGATTCTCT
>NZ_JBYSXD010000073.1:0-17281 GCF_058781865.1 Arthrobacter sp. FW306-1B-F12A | reverse complement strand
GCCGCACCCCGATCCCACCCGCCGCCGGTAACCGGCCGCACCCATCCCGGCATGTCCGACACCCGGATGTGCTGCAGCCAGGCTCCCCGCCGCATACACGGGCCCCCAACCCGTTCCGGAAAGGATGACCATGACCGCATTGAACAAATCCACACACGACATCCAGCACCGCACCGCCGCCTGGATCAAACACGCCATCGAGGATCCCTCGCCCCAGACCGAAGCCGCGATCCGGTGGGCCCTGGCCAGGCTCGGGGAAGCCAACGTCCCCCGACGTGGTCCACGCCGTGGTCCTGACCCTTACCGGGAAGAAAAAGGCCGCCAAACAGGCCCGGAAATCAGCCGAAGCAACCCTCCGCCGGGCGGAACGGAAACTCAGGCCCACAGGCCACGGCAAGGCATGGCTGGCCGCCGGCATCCTCGCCGCGGCCGCCGCGGCAGCAGCACTGGCATGGCAGCGCCGGCAGAACCGGGCCGCCACTGAACCCAAGACCGGACCGGCAGCGGACACGGCTGAATAAACCCCGGGACGCCTATGCCTCCCCACGGCCGGCGCCCTGACGGACGGTGACCCGCGCCCGCTGGAGCCCGTCCGGCAGGCCATCCGGTTTCGGAAGCTCTCAAGACGCGTCTGGGTCTCTGAATCCCCCAACAGGCTTGGCCAGTGCATGAAGCACCGCGGAACGCGTGCGGACCGCATCGGGCCAGGACCGGCACGATCGGGCTGGTGCGCCCGAGGCTCTTTGGAGAGATAATTTCCGTGCAGCCGGTTGCCTGGAGCCACAAAACGGGGCGCCGGGCCGGCAACGGGCAGGGGCCAAGAGCAGCCGAGGGAAGGGAACAAGGATGTTCGGCTTCAGGTTCAGGAACGGCCAAGCGGCCGCGCTTCTCGCCGCAGCGGTGCTGCTCACGGTTCCGGGGTGCACCGGACCCGGCGCCGGGCAAGCCCCGGCCACCTCAGGTCCGGCTTCCGGTGGCGGGTCCTCCGCCGGAACTGCTTCGCCTGGCCCGCCGGGCGTGCTCCCGGTGCCGGCGGCGAACCTGTCTATACCGCAGGTGGTGAAGGAAGTCGAGCCTTCGGTGGTGACGATCACCACGCAGGCAGGGATCGGCAGCGGCGTGATCTACCGCGGGGACGGCAGCATCGTGACCGACGCGCACGTGGTTGAAGACCAGCAAAGGCAGCCCTTCAAGAGCGTCCGGGTCCAACTGGCCGACGGCACCCAGACCAATGCGTCGGTCATTGCCGTCGATGACCCCACGGACGTGGCGGTCATCAAGGCGGACCGTTCAGGTCTTCCCGCGGCACGGTTCTCCACGGCCACTCCCGAGGTCGGGGCCCTGACCGTCGTGATCGGCACCCCGCTGGGCCTGGAAGAAACCGTCACCTCAGGGATCGTTTCCGGGCTCCACCGCAACATGCCCCCGTCCCGGGAACAGCCGCAAGGAGCCCTGGACCTGATCCAGACCGATGCCCCCATCTCGCCCGGAAATTCCGGCGGCGCCGTCGCCGACGCAACAGGAGCGGTCATCGGGCTCTCCGAGGCATACCTGCCGCCGAGCTCCGGAGCCGTGGCCATCGGATTCGTCACGCCCTCGGCCACGGTGACGAACGTCGCGGACCAGCTGCTGAAGAACGGGAAAGCCTCCCACGCCGTCCTCGGGCTGGTCCCTGCCGATCTAAGCCCGGAAATCGTGAAGCGGTTCAACCTGGCAACCACAACGGGCGCACTCGTCATCCAGGTTTCCCCCGCAGGCCCGGCGGACAAGGCCGGCATCCGGGCAAGAGACATCATCACCTCCGTCGCCGGGCAGAAAATCACCCAGGTCACCGACCTTCTCGCCGCCCTGCGCAAGGCCCAACCCGGCCAACAAGTCGACCTCACCGCCCGGCGGGGAACCGATACCAAGACCTTCACCGCCACCCTGGCAAACACCTCAGGCACCGGCTGACCCCGAATACTCCCGGACCGCCGGGGACCTCATTACCCGCTCCCGGCCCGCCCGGGCTTCGAACACGTATCGCGTGCAAAAACCGGCAACAAGAACCGACAGGAAGAAGGAGTGGTTCACATGGTAAGGATCGCCGTCGTGGTCGGCAGCACCCGGCCCGGGCGCCGGAGCAGGCAGGTAGCGGACTGGGTCCTGGCCCGGGCAGCCGCGCACGGAGGCGCCGACTTCGAGATCCTGGACCTGGCCGACTACAAGCTGCCGCTGCTGGACGAGCCCGTACCCCCATCGCTCGGGGACTACAAGCACGAGCACACCAAGGCCTGGGCCCGGACCATTTCGGGGTTCGACGGGTTCATCTTCGTCACCGCCGAGTACAACCACTCCGTTCCCGGGGTTCTGAAGAACGCCCTGGACTTCCTCTACGCGGAATGGAACAACAAAGCCGCCGGCTTCGTCTCCTACGGAGGCGCCGGCGGGGTCCGCGCCGTCGAAAACCTCCGCCTCATCGCCGGTGAACTCCAGATCGCCGACGTCAGGGCCCAGGTCGCCTTGCCCTTCGCCACCGAGTTCGAAAACTTCACCACCTTCACCCCCAGCGAAACCGCCGAAGAGGCCCTGAACCCCCTCCTGGACCAGCTGATCTCCTGGACCACAGCACTGAAAACCCTCCGCACCTGACCGCACGACGGCCCGACGCTGCCCCTGAGCGCCTGAACCGGCCGGGAAGCCAGCGCTCCCTTGAAGTGGTCGCCAACGGAACGTCCTGGACCCGGTGACGGGTCAACCGGGAAGCCAGGACCCGCCGGATGAGGAGCCGGGTTTTCCGCGGCCCCGGAGTCTCCGGAACAACACCAGAAACGGCAGCGCCAGCAGCTCCAGCAAGCCCGCCGCAAGAAGCAGCACACCGAAAAGAACCAGGAAAGGCAAGTACAACAGGAACACCGTGACCGCCGCTGCCACATAGCCGCCGGCGAAGCCGGCGATCCACTGCGCATCCATCATGACTCCCATCAACCGGCCGCCGCCCGGGACCGCCGATAGAACGGTCATAGCAGCACCTGGACGCGTTGACAACGGGCCCGCCGGCCCGGCCGGGTGCCGGATCAGCAGCGTTCCCCGGGCCCGCGGGCTGTCCATCTGCCAAGTACTTCCTGCGTTCAGTGGATAAGGCCGGAGACAAGGTTGATGGTCGTGGCCAACACTATGGCCCCCAGCAGATAGGACAGGAGCGCCTGGCGCAGCACGGTGGTGCGGATGGCGTCGGTCTTCAGGTCGGTATCGGAAACCTGGAAGGTCATCCCGACGGTGAAGGACAAATAGGCGAAGTCCAGGAAACGGGGCATTGCGTCCTCGTTGAAGTCCACACCGGCCCTGTCCCGGTAATAGATCGACGCGTAGCGAAGGGCAAAAAGCGTATGGACCAGAAACCAGGACAAGGCAACGCTGCCCAGGGCCATGGAAATGATAGCCGCCTTCGCACCCCCTTGGGCATTGGAAGCCTCCAGCAGGATCAGCGCCACCCCGGCGAAACTCGCCACCGTGGCAGCCAGCACCAAGACGTCCGAGACGCCCCGGCCAGGATCCTCGCGCCGTGCATGGGCCGCCGTGGCTTCGGCAGGCAGCCGCCCGACAACCGCCCAGACCCAGACAAGATACGTCAGGGACGCCACAGCCCAGCCCAGCGCCGGTGCGTACGCCCAGGAATTCAATATTCCAACAGCCAGGGCGGTCCCCAAGCCCAAAACGGCCATTACCAGGACCCGAAGCCGCGAATGATGCGCCACAGAATTGAAACCCTTATCCGGGGCACCCGGCACGCCAGTAAAACTCATGGACCGATGATCCCATGCAGTCCGCCGGTCCCGCCCTTGACCAGGTGCCGGCGAGTCGACCCTGCCCCAGCCGGCCAGCGCGTACAGGGAATCGTGCATATTCAATGGCTTCGGGGTTTGAGTTAGTAACGGCGTGAAATTGAACGCCAAGCCTTGAGTGTCAGCTTGGGTCACACCCCAGACTGACGTCAGGCATGATCTCAGGCCACATGTCAGAATGAAGTCCGTATTTCTATTTATTGACATGCGTTGGCGGGGGTCTTAGATTTCATCCTGACAGTTTCGATCGGGAGGTAGCGTGAACGGCCAGCGTCTGGGATACGTCAGGGTCAGCAGCCTGGATCAGAGCACCCTGTGTCAACTCGAGGACATCGAGCTGGGCCGGGTGTTCACCGACAAGGCATCGGGCAAGGATACGAAACGGCCCCAGCTGGAAGAACTCCTGAAGTTCGCCCGCGACGGGGACACCGTGATCGTGCACAGCATGGACCGGCTGGCACGCAACCTCGATGACCTGCGATCCGTGGTGCAGAAACTGACCGGCCGGGGCGTACGCGTCGAGTTCGTCAAGGAAAACCTCACCTTCACCGGGGACGACTCACCCCTGGCAAACCTCATGCTCTCCGTCATGGGCGCCTTCGCGGAATTCGAGCGTGCCCTCATCGGTGAACGCCAAAGAGAGGGGATAACCCTGGCCAAACGACGCGGAGCCTACCGGGGACGGAAGAAAGTCCTATCCACCGAACGGGCGGCAGACCTGGCCCGGCGCGCCGCGGCGGGGGAGCCAAAAGCGGTCCTTGCCCGCGAGTACGGCATCAGCCGCCAAACCGTCTACGAATACATCCGTAAGGCCGACCCTAAGAACTAGACAAAATTTGGCGGCACGAGTACGGCGACGCCTGTAGGTTCTGGCACCTTATGACAGCTTCAGGAGTACTGGGCCATAAAGGGCTCCCGCGTGCGCTTCCCGGCTGGTAGAACGGGACCATGGACGAGCTGATCGACAACCTGAACACAGTCCGCCACGGAAGGAGAAGGAACTACTGATGGCAGACCGAGAGACGGCTGACTCGCGCGCCCGACGGGGAGAATCTCCGGAGAACGACCATCTGCCCGGCCTCGGACTTTCCAGGGCCCAGCGCACCCAAGTGAACGAGTTCAACGACCCTTCACATGAAGTCCGCCGGCTTTTCAGCGAAACATTCGGAACATTCCTGCTTGTGCTAGCTGCAGCGGGGGCAGACATCATCGATTCAGTCACCGGCGGAGCCGTAGGCCGGGTCGCCGCCGTCACCGCTCCGGGGCTGACCGTGACCGCAATCATCCTGTTCATGGGCACGAACTCTGGAGCCCACCTCAATCCAGTGGTCACACTGGCCTTCGCTTTGCGCCGGGACTTCCCTTGGAGGCGGGTTCCGGGGTACATCCTGGCACAGCTGGCCGGCGCAACTACCGCCGCAGTGGCTCTCCGCCTGACTTTCGGTCTGCAGGACCGCTTGGGTGGAACCCATCCTGCCCATGGGTTCACCCCGGCCCAAGCCCTCATCATCGAAGTACTGTTGACGCTTGGGCTCGTGAGCACAATCCTGGGTGCCGCATCCGGGGCGCAAAGCATCGGGCCGCTTTCAGCCCTCGCCGCCGGCGCCTATATTGTGCTCGCCGGCTTATGGGCAGGGCCTGTCAGCGGCTCCTCTATGAACCCCGCCAGGTCTGCCGGGCCAGCCTTCGCATCTGGCGATTACGAATCCTTGTGGATCTACATCCTCGGCCCTGCTGTCGGCATGCTCCTCGCCGTCGGGGCCGCCTATATTCTCCGTGGCCCCGGGGGCGGCCCAACGGCCGCCAAAGCAGCCCAAGGCACAAGCAATCCCGCCGCCGAACGCTGAACGGCCCACAGCCATTAGCGTGACCGTTGAGAACCAACCGTCGTCAACGGGCTCGCCGAACGACACACGCCAACACCCTCCGAGCCCGCAGGTTGCCTCCATGCAACCTGCATGGGTCGGGCCGGACGGGTAAGTGAACGCCACCCCGCGCTGATCTCGCCGGTGGACCGTCCAGAATCCCGCTAACTTGCTGCGTCCCCTTGCAGGCTGCCCTCAACGAGTTCCTCTAAGCGTTCCAGATCCTCCTGGATCGGGTAAGCGTCCAGACCCGATGCCCTCCCCGGCATACCCCCCGATAAGCCGTCTCCCAACTCAGACGCAAGAGTATCTTTGTTTCCGTTGGCCCCATCGGCTCGAGAAGTACCGTTCCTCCCGTGAGGGGTGGCGAACACTCTGCCAGGCAATTTGTTCGTCCGGTTCCCGGGCGACGATCCACGCATCGTACTCGCGGGACACTGCGCCAACAACCGCTTCGAACCGGACCTGGACCTCATTGATCCATGTCGCGGACTCGACTCCGCTAATAAACAACGGGAACTCCTCAACCGCATCCACTGTTCATAGGCCAGCCGGACTGGAACGTTGACGTTAACGGACCGATGCAGGTCATTCATGACGCATACTCCTGTCACGTATCCGAGTGGCCATGGCGGCTGGAAAAACGGTCGCCGGCAGCATACTTATCTTCCCATTCGAGCGCGTGCATCCTTGTACGCGAAGACCCCATGTTGGATCGCGGCCAAGTTCGCTCCATAGGGGCTCCCGACGAAGATAAGTATGCTGAAGAACTTGCACACACCGGCTGCCGGTTTTACGTTCTTAAGACGACCAGGCCTTCGACCACCGGGCCGGTCCAGAACACCCAAATACCAATGCGTCAAGTTCGAGGAGTTTCCCGTTATCCGTGAGAGAAGGCCCAGGACGGCAACGCCGTCGCGGGCCACTCGACGATATGGAACCACTAATGGCAGACAACACGTCCGCCGATTGAAGCATCCAGGGCTGATGGAGGAATAGTAATGACAGAGAGCAATTTCCCTCAGGATGAGAGGAAGGCTAACGATTCGCCGTTTGGCGAGGCCGAATCAATCCCGAATTATTTGGACTCCACCGATTTAGACGAGGACATTGCGGCGGCCCTCGAAAACCAGATAGTCGGCCGCCCGGAGACTCCCGAGGCTGCGGGAGATCCCCGGACCTTGTACCCGGGAGGCTCGTTCGAAGCTCAGCCGCAGGACTACCCTGGCTGGACCGACGCGATGCGTCCCCGCCCGGATCACGGCGAAAGCACTTACATCGGCCACCACCGCATGGAGGGTTTCAGGACCCTGATCACCGGCGCTGATTCCGGCATCGGAAGGGCTGCCGCGATTGCCTTCGCCCGTGAAGGAGCCGACGTTGCCTTCACGTACCTGCCTGAAGAAGAACAAGACGCGGTGCACACAGTCCAGTTGATCGAAGATGCCGGTCGGAGCGCCTTGGCGTTGCCCGGTGACCTCTGCGACGAGGCTTTCTGCCAGGATGTCGTCTCCCAAACTGTTGCGGAGTTCGGTGGGCTGAACGTTCTCGTGAACAATGCCGGCTATCAAATGACCACGAGCGAAGGAATCGAAGACCTCACGAGCGAGCAGTTCGACCGGACCTTCAAATCCAACGTCTATGCCCTTTTCTGGCTGACCAAAGCCGCGCTGCCCCATCTGCAGCCAGGCTCCGCGATCATCAACGTGTCGTCCATCCAGGGCTACCACCCGAGCCCGAGCCTTATCGACTACGCCGCCACCAAGGCGGCCATCATCAACATGACTTTCTCACTTGCGGAGTCACTGGGGCCACGCGGAATCCGCGTCAACGCCGTGGCACCCGGACCGATCTGGACGCCTCTTCAGCCCCCGACCCAGCCGAGCGAAAAAATTGTGCATTTCGGCGAGGACACACCTCTCGGGCGGGCCGGTCAACCAGCTGAACTGGCGTCAAGCTTCGTGTTACTGGCCACCGCGGAAGCCAGTTACATGTCAGGATCAGTCATCGGAGTCACCGGAGGAAGGCATCTAGCCTAGAACAGATGCTCGTGAACTGCCGGGGGCAGGCCGGGCTCCGGAAAAGAACCCGGAAGTAACGATTGGAAGCTGGCCAGCCGCCATGGAATTCAAACGGCGCGACCCGGAGCCCGTGCGCATTATGAGCTTCCGGTGACGGAGGTCCAGATGCCGACGGCTCCGGCGACAACCATGATGGCGGTGGTGGCCCAACCGAGCGTGCCGGCGAGTTTGCCGTTGCGGTACTCGCCCATGATCTCTTTGTCCCTGGCGATGAGCATAGTGACGATGAGGAACGGGGCGGCGGCGATACCGTTGATGATCGCGCTCAGGATCAGCAACCCGATGGGGTCGGTGGCGAAGAAGCTGATGATGACGCCCCCGATGGTCCCCACGCCGAGAAGTACGTAGAACGTGCGCGCCTTGCCGGGGCGGCGGTCGAATCCCCAATTCTTGTCGAGAAGCCCGGCCAGCCCGGCGGATCCGGCTGCGGCGAGGACGGGGACTGCCAGTATCCCCGAGCCGATGAACCCGACGGCGAAGAGAAACTTGGCGGCCGGTCCCGCGATGGGTTCCAGTGCTTTGGCCGCGTCCGCCGCAGTCTTGACGTCCGTCCCGTTTTTGCCAAGCGTCGCGGCGGTGGCCGCCATGATGGCGAACATGACCAAGACGGAGAAGAACATGCCGGTGAACACGTCGGCGCGGGCGTTGCGGAGCTTGTGCGCAGCCGGTGCGGGGGCTCTTTCCCCCAGGCTGACTTCTTGCGCGTTCCCATCGTCTTCCTCGCGGAGTTCCTCGATCCTGTGGGCGCTTTGCCAGAAAAACAAGTAGGGGGAGATGGTGGTGCCCAGGACGGCGACAATCAGTGCCAGGTAGTCCAGGCTTGGCCGGAACTGCAGGCCGAATAGCCCCTTCGCGACGTCGCCCCAGTCCACCTTGGCAACGAACAGGACCGCGACGTACGCCAGCAGTGCCATGCAGAGCCACTTGAAGGTTTTGGAGATGATGTCGAAGCCGCCGACCATCAAGGCAATGGCTATTCCGACGCCGGCGACAGCACTCCAGAGATGGCCGGGCCCGGCCCCGAGCAATTCCATCCCTTGCCCGATTGCCATCAAGTCCGCCGCAGCGTTCAGGGTGTTTGCAGCTAGCAGGGCGACGATCAGGATGCCGATCACCACGCGAGGTTTTCTGGAGAATTTGCGGCGGGCAAGCCTCCCCAGACTGTCCCCGGTGGCGAGGGCAGTGCGGTCGCAAATTTCCTGGACTGCCATCATCATCGGCAACGTCGCCGGCGCGGTCCAGAGCATGCCGTTGGAAAAGGTGGCGCCCGCCTGCGCGTAGGTCGCAATGCCTGACGGGTCATCATCGGCCGATCCGGTCACCAGGCCCGGCCCAAGCAGGCCGAGGAAGCGACGGAGAGGCGAGGGCCGGTCCGGCCTTGAAACGGGCGGATCCTGGCTGGGGGAATGATTTCCCCGGCCTCTGGAAACGGGTAGCCGCCGCTTTGGCTGAGAAGCATGGATGGATTCCATCGTTCCTCCCGCTCTTCACTGAACCACTATGATAAGCGTGCTTACTTTCCCCAGATTAGTAGGCCGGTTATTGGCCGATCAATAGGAGCGTGGTCCCTGCCCGTTGAAGCCGAACCGGGACTGTGACCCTCGCGGTCCGTTCGCTTCCATACGTGGTTATGCGTACGCGCTGGCGCTAGCGACCCTCAACCAGTAGCGTTGTGGCGCGCTTCAGGCGGCGCTTTCCCGACAACTGGCAAAGTTGCCGTGTCGAAGAATCGGTATTCACCCGCGGGAACGCGGATTGTTCCGGCGGCTTCGGCTTTCTCCCGGAGAAAATCGTGGTCTTCGCGGGAGAGTACAACCTGCCCTTGCGGGTCGCACGCAATATCCTCTTGCGCGTCCTTGCTGATCTTGGCCGACATGGCTGATCTTGGCCGACATGGCCGGGGGTAGGACCAGACATGCCGGATTTTCCAGAAGCCATGTTCGGGTCTCGGAATCGAGCCTGTCCCACTCGTCCTTGAGGCTCACGCTTGTTGGTACCGCCCTTCTGTCTGGCTTTTCCTGAAGGTTAATTCCGTCCAGATTACTCCTGACGTCAAACGGATGACAGGGCCTTTGGCCGCCCGGCGAAGGTACGCCGGACCCGCGAAACCAGTGTCGGCGGCAGCTGCCTGTGTAGCAAAACGGCACCTTACTGATCTTCGACCATGCATAGCCCGCGGCCGGCGCTCCCGCGGAAACTGATCCTGCGCCCACTGCACAGGTCGCCGGAAACAGTTTTATCCCGGACCCACTCCGGCCAAACAACGGGCAACAACTGATCCGCACGCCTTCGGTAGAAGAGTGCGTCGTCCACACCTTCACGGGCAGGACAACGGGCCAGGTGCTTGTTTTCTCCGCGTTCACGCGAGACCGAGTGGCGAACGCGTGACAGGCCGCTGCCCGTCTTCTGCGCCCGCTCGTAGCCGCTGGAGACTTCGCGGTGGTGGGTGACCGCGTGGATGCTGAAGTAGTGCCGCCCCTCGAGGCGGACTTGCAGGACAGCAGGGTCTAGACAATCCGTCGCGTAATCGCGGCTTCTTTTCGCTTTTCAGGTGTGCAGGGGTGGTACCGAGATTCGTTCGGAAGTACGTATCTTGGCTCCAGCCGCAATCACGGGACGAGGTCTGTCCTTGCGCGGAGTCAGACCTGAAGGCAGCCCGGGAATCAGACTCCTGCGCTCACAGATGTTGCGTGCGTCACAGTTCCTGCCTAAGCTTGCGTCGGCGGCCGCAGCGTCGCGGCCGCCCGTGAACGGCAGGAGCACCATGACAGACAAGCTCAACGTCCTGGTCCGTGTGGACATCGATTGCGCCCGCGCCAAGATCGCGGCCCAAGGCCGCGTGACGACGCAAAGCCTCCAGGCACTTTATGTTGTCTTGAAACGCGCTAACTCGCTGATGGAAGGCCTCGCTCTCGAAATCGACGTGACACGCGCCCGGGTCGAACCAGACGCTCTTAAACAGCTCCGCGCCTGCTCCCAGTCCCGTCACCTGCCCGCGCACATCGATCCGTTCCAGGCCGACTGCAAACTCAGCATCCTGGCACCGGAGGATTCCCTCACGACCATGAGGAAGGCAAGGCTGGCGGCCTGACCTGTCCGTCTCCACGGCCCCTCACCGAAAGCACGCACGTGCGCGGGGCCTGAAGCCGCGACCATTCACCCTACAAAATTGGCCCTCGGGCGGCAGACTGTCAGCGATGACCGGCTCCCACATTTGGACCGGCCACCCGTTCTTAGGTTTAGCCGGCGAGCATTTCGCTCAGTTCGACCGCGTCGGTCACCATGACGGCGCCGCCTTCTTTCCGGAGCCGGCGGCATCTGGCCGAGTTGGCGCTGTGGACGCCGCCCGGAACGGCGGCGACGTGCCGGGCGATGGTTCCGGCATGCTGCGCGGTGTTCAGTGCGCCGGAGCGCCAGAATGAGGAACTGCGGCCTCGACCCCGCCTATTGGAACATGACAGCATGGACAATAGCTCCAGCAGTGGCGGCAACCATGAAACAACGCCGCCCGACAGGGCTGGCGGCGACACACGAGGGATATCCATCATGGAAGATCCGCGGCTCATGGCACGAAATCTCATTGAACTGGACGAGGGTTACCTTCAGGACCATCGCAGATCCCGCGTCATGAATGGAAAATCCAGCAGAACCGTGAGGCTCTAGCAACGGAGATGCCGCGACCTGCGACGGCTTGCAGGTTCAGGAATCTAGGCTGTAGCGCGCAGCGCCAAACCTAACTCACCCGCGGCACCCACGCCTTGCTCATCGTCGCCAGCAAACACACTTCACGTTTCGATCCTCTCCAGGCAACAGCTGGCACCCTTCAGATGATCGACGATGCCTCAATAGCCAGCCCCCTAGACCCTTACACCTCTGGCACTCAAGGCTCCGCGTGAGCCACGCCTCCCGGCAGATCATGTAGCGGTTGGGCTTTGTGTCGATGAATCGAGGTGAATGGGAAAATTTGCGAGGAATGCAGGGTTGGGATCGAGCCGTCACCAATCCCGCGCCGCCGCGGATGGACGCCCAGCCGTAGGCTACCAACCGCACCCCAGCCATGACTATGTCGATAGCCAGGCTCTCCGCGCAGTCGGGCCTGAAGTACCTCTTCAAGACCACGATGATGGACGATCGGACGGTCGCCCCAGCAGATGCCACCACGTACTACATGAAGGCCGGGACACCACAGGGACGCTGGCTTGGCTCCGGCCTGGACGGCATCAGCCGGAGGCGCGGCGACGCCGTCACCGAAACCGACGCTAAAGCCATCTTCGACCGCACCGTCCATCCGGAATCCGGCGCTCCCCTGGGCCGGCCGCACGGCCAACCAACCGTCGTCCAAAACACCCAAGGACAAACCGGTACGCGACGTGCCGTTGCCGGTTTCGACCTCACATTCAGCGTCCCGAAATCCGTGTCCGTGCTCTGGGCGCTGAGCCCACGGGCCCTCCAGGACCAGATCCTGGCAACCCATCACGACGCCGTCAACGCCACCCTGGAATGGTTGGAAGAATCGGTCATCCACACGAGGGCGGGGCGCAACGGCGTTGCCCGCATCGGCACCCGGGGAGCCATCGCCGCCGCGTTCGACCACTGGGAATCACGCGCCGGGGACCCGCAGCTGCACACGCACTTGGTCATCGCCAACCGCGTCCAGCGCATCACCGACGGCGCCTGGGTCACCCTGGACTCCAGGACCCTTTACAAGGTAGCCGTCGCCGCAAGCGAACACTACAACGGACTGCTTTTCGACGCCCTCCACAGGAACCTCGGAACCGACACCGACATCCGCGAACCCGCAGCAACCACCCACAACCCCGGCGCGCACCTCGCCGGCGTCGACGACGGCCTGCTTCGCGAATTCTCCAAACGTTCCCGCCTCATCGAGGCGGAGACCGACCGCCTGGTGGCCGAATGGACCAAAGCCCACGGCACTCCTCCTACCGCGGCCACCACCATCAAGCTCCGCCAGCAGGCAACCCTTTCCACTCGAAAGCCCAAGCCCGAGACGGTCACGCCGCTGCGTGAGCTCTCCGCACAATGGCAAGCACGGGCCCTCGCCAAAGGTTTCGAACCCCGCCTCGTGCTGGCCAACACTGTGCGACGCGCGCATGCCACCCCTTTCCGAGGCTGCGACTTCGAAGAGTCCTGGGTCGACGCCGTCGGATCACTGACCCGGGAACGTGTCGCGGCCAAGCGCTCCACATGGAACCGATGGAATCTGTTGGCCGAGGCGGAACGTGTGTGCGCTGCGATCCGCTGCCACACGCCGGAGGACCGCAACTCCCTGATCGACGCCGTCGCTACCGCCGCCGAGACCCAGTCGGTCCCTCTGAACGAATACCGTTACAGCGTCGCCGCGGACGCGCAGCCCGATCTGCGTCTCGGCAGGCAGAGCGTCTTCGACTTCCACGGCTCCCGCCTTTACACCGACATCACGACCCTCGCCAGCGAGGAGACCGTCATGGAAGCAAGGAACGACGACGGCGGCCCCGCCGTCCGGCCAATCGTCGCCATGGAGGCACTCGCCGGCTACAAACACCACGGCAGGTTCGGGCTGCATGAGGACCAGCGGGCCGCTGCTACCGAGGTACTGGTGAGCGGCAACCGGCTCGACGCCGTCGTCGGTCCCGCCGGGACCGGCAAGACCACCACGATCGGCGCGATCAAGGCAGCGTGGGAGGAACAGTTCGGTGCCGGCAGCGTGATCGGGCTGGCGCCTGCGGCGGCGAGCGCCGAGGTCCTTGGGCGGGAGCTGTCCATGGCCACCGAGAATGTCGCGAAGTGGCTCTACGAATCCGTTGGTGCGGGAGCCAACCATAGGGCTGAACGCTTCTTCGACGCCGAGGCGCGCCTTCGCCACTTGGCCGCTACAAATACCCGCCTGGCGCAGGAAGCTACCCGGTTGGCCGCCGAGCAGGACCGGTGGCGAATCCACCCGAATCAGTTGGTCGTCGTCGACGAAGCCTCCATGGTCTCCACCCTTCAGCTCTCGGCGCTGGTGCACCAGGCCTGGGACGCAGGAGCGAAGGTCCTGCTGGTGGGCGACCCCAGACAGCTGGATGCCATCGACGCCGGTGGCGTCCTTGGTTGGCTCGACCGGCAGGGCAAAACTGCCCGACTGAGCACCATCTGGCGGTTCGAACAAGTCTGGGAACGTGATGCCTCCCTGAAGCTCCGCGCCGGGGACATCGCCGCCATCACCGACTACGACCAACACCAGCGGATCCGGCACGGCACGTACGTCGACATGGTCGACGAGGCCTACCTGAACTGGCAATCCGACGTCGGCGCCGGAAGGACGTCCATTCTCATCGCCGCGGACAACGACGCGGTGAGCATGCTCAACGAACGCGCCCAGGCCGACCGTGTGATCCAAGGACTAGTGGACGCGGAACAAACGGTCCTTCTGCGCGACGGACTGCATGCCGGCCAGGGTGACACGGTCATCGCGCGCCGCAACGACCGCACCGTTGCCGACAGTAACGGTGACTTCATCCGCAACGGCACCCTGCTCGACGTCCTGCGTGTCGGGAGGCTCGACGGGTCCCTTGTGGCGGTCCGCAGGGACACCGGCGCGACCGTCATCCTGGACCGCGACTATGTCGAGTCGGCAGTGGAGCTGGGATACGCGGCCACGGCCCATCGTTCCCAGGGAATCACAGTGGACACTGGACACACGGTCGTCACGCAAGGCCGGCTCACACGCGAGCTTCTCTACGTGAGCATGACGCGCGGCCGCGGCGGCAATTACGCGTACGTCAGCGAGAACGATACCGGCGATCACGAGCTTCTTGATCCTTCCCAGCAAGAGTCTTGGCAGGAGATCCTCGCCGAATTGCTCGCGGCAGAAGGCGCCGAACGGACCGCCCACGAAGTCCGCAACGCCGAACGATCCAGCGCCGACAGCCTGGAACGGCTCACCGCCGAATACGACTACATTGCCCAGATCGCCGCCGCCGAGAACCTGACCAAGTTCCTTAACAGCCACGCCCCGGGAAGGGCAGAGGAACTGCAACAATCCCCGTCGTGGGGAGCGACCGTGGCAGCCTGGCGCCGATCCACAAGTGTCAGCCTGCCGCGTGCACGACGGATTGTCGTCAAGGCGTTAGAGACAAGCGGGTCCGCTAAGGACCCCACCGCAATCATCCACTCCCGGCTCAGTCACTTCTTGTCCGAGATGCCCGTTGCCGCGCCTGATCCCCTGTTTGAGGTCATCAACACCACCCGGCCCGACCTTGCCAACACAATCAGCCAGATACATAAGCGAATACAACGCAGGACCGACAAAGTCACCCTCGAAGCACTCATGCATGACTTCGAATGGAAGCGAAACCTCCTAGAGGCTCTGCCGCCAAACATTGGCGCAGACGACAAAAGCAGCGTGATTGGCGGAGTCGCTGTCTATCGCGACAGATGGGGCATCAACGACTCGCCGCTCCCGCTGGGACCCGTCCCGGCGGAGTACGAATGGGAAAGGAAATCGCAGACCGTGAGCGTTCAGCGACTCATCGACGGCGCCCGACGCACGGCAGCCACCAGTCCGCAGCCCGGCATGTGGATTGACGAGCCGCCCACGCGAGAGGCCAGCCTAATGAATGTCGGTTGGCAGCTTTAAACTGAGCTCAAGCAGGGCAATCGCGCGAGAAGGGAGCGCCAGCGATGTCTAGGCCACCTCTCCAAATCGGCACCTGGGGGAAGATCAGCCGAGATGAGGTATCGCCAGGGGTCTGGCGTGCGATGGCCAGATTCCGGGACTTCGACGGCGTCACCCGAAAAGTCGAGGCTCGGGCGGCAGCCACGTCGAAGAACGACAAAGGAGGAAAAGCCGAACGGCTGCTGATTGCTGCGCTCACTGACCGCGCCATGCCCGCAGGCGAAGACATCACGTCGGACACTCGGATCTCCAAGCTCGGTGTGATTTGGTGGGCGGAATTTGAGGACGCTGATCGCGCAATCAATACGCGCACTCGATACAGGGACATCCTGGACAACTACGTTTCTCCCGGAGTCGGGGGCTTGCGCATTCGCGAAGCAACAGTCTCCACTTTAGATCGCTTCCTCAAGACGATGCGCATCAAGCATGGAAATGGCACGGCGAAGCAGTGTAAAACGGTGCTCTCTGGAATGCTCGGCCTCGCAGCGCGCCACGGCGCCCTGGATGGCAATCCCTTGCGGGACGTGGCGACGATCCCGATAAATCACAAGGAAGTCCGGGCGCTAACCGTGACAGAGGTTGGGGCATTACGTGCAGGTCTCAGGCAATGGGAAGCCGAAAAGAAACAGGCGGGCCGATACCCGACCGTGGACATCCTCGACGTCATCGACTTCATGCTCGCCACGGGCGCACGCATTGGTGAGGCCTTGGCCATACGCTGGAAGGACGTCGATCTAAAATCGGAGAAACCAACCGTCACGGTGAACGGAACGATTGTCTACGTGCCCAAGAAGGGGCTGACCGTCCAGGAACACCCCAAGAGCGCCAATTCCCGGCAAAGGTACTTCCTACCGTCTTTCGCCGTGGAAATGCTCCTGAGACGGCAAATTGGACAGCTCGAGGCCAACCCGTGGGACGTCGTGTTCCCCTCTGCCGTCGGTTCGCTGCGCGATCCCAACAACTTCCGCAGGCAATGGCGTTCTGCCAGTTTGGACCTTGGATTCCAGTGGGTCACCCCGCACACCTTCAGAAAGACCGTTGGAACCCTGCTGGAAGCCTCGTCAGGCGTGGCTGTGGCTTCCGCCCAGCTTGGCCACTCGAGCGAAAACGTGACGAGGAAGCACTACATCCAGAAGACGCATGAGGCACCGGATAACACCTCGTTGCTGGAGGCGTTCGGTAACTAGCTCAAAACGTTTCCGGTGGGTTTCCGGTGGCTCGCTACCTCAGAGAGCAAAAACGAGAGTGCCCCTTCCCAGCGTTTCCGCAGGTCAGGGGCACATTATCGGTAGGGCTACTCGGACTTGAACCGAGGACCTTAGGATTATGAGTCCCGCGCTCTAACCAGCTGAGCTATAGCCCCGAGTCGGCGGGGACCGCCTTATCAGCGTCCCCGGCCAAAACACTCTAGCAAAACAATCCGGCTCCCGACGCCAAGCGGCACACTAGCCGGCTCCACGTGACTAGATCACCTTGTCTTCGTAGCCCGCCCCGCGGTAGAGGTCCTCGAACGTCTGCAGGGTGCCTTCGATGCTGTGCGGCTCCACCATGGCGCGGCTCGCCTTGCCCATGGCTTCGAGTTCGCCGGCCGGCAGACGGAAGAGCTCGGTGATCCGGGCTGCCAACTCGTTGCTGTCGCCTGGCGTAAACAGATGCCCGTTCTCGCCTTCGCGCACCAGGTGCGGCAGGGCCATCGCATTGGCGAGAAGAACCGGCGTCGACGCCGACATCGCCTCAAGCGTTACAAGGGACTGCAGTTCGGCGGTCCCGGGCATGCAGAACAGGTCAGCGCGAATGTAGGCCTTCCTCAGGTCCTCATCGCTCGCGAGTCCGAGGAACTTGACCCGCCCGCCC
>NZ_JBYSXD010000072.1:0-17536 GCF_058781865.1 Arthrobacter sp. FW306-1B-F12A | reverse complement strand
TTGCCAACTACATCGCCCGATCACTCCTCGAAACCGGCGGATTCAGACCGCGATTACACCCTCAAATGCGATGAGCCGCTTAATTGTCATGCCCGAATTCCGGCAATTCTCTTCACTACGAAAGGAGGTGAACCTTGGCCAAGCGCCTCAAGGACCTGATGGTCTTCAACGGCAAGCCCGTCGTCAAAGACAAGACCCTCTTCAACGGACAACTGCTGGATCAACGCCGCGAAGATGTCTACGTCGTCCTGCACCAAATGGGCATCATCCGCTAAGTGTCCCCCACCATTGCACTTCAGGAGGGACTGATGGCACACATCGGACCGTTCGCCTCGGAAGCCCACGCGGCTATGCGTGGGCTTCCGCCTTTTAACGGGCCCGAGTTGGGACGGGCTGTCCTGGCCGGATCCCCTCCCCCGCGCCTGGCCGGATCCCGTCCCCCGCGCCTGCGCTAAGCTCGATTCCATGCAGGAGACGAAGCCGCACAGCCAGGAAAAACGTGCTCGCTTTGTGGTTCCCAGCCGTAGTGATTCCTTGCTCAGGAGCTTCACCGAGTTGATCGGAGGACCCCTCGGGCAGCGGTCCTCGCCTGGAGCGGTCTCCCCGGGATTCTTCACGGTTGAACGGGTCCTGATTATCCTCACGATCGTTGCGGCACTCCTGTCGATACTGATCAAGGGCTATTGCCGCGTTAACGGCTGGCACACTCCGCAGCAGTTCTACGCCACCTGCTACTCGGATTTCCCCGAACTTTTCAGCAGCCGGGGCCTTGCAGATGGCGTGTTTCCGCTCTTCGACCAGAAGGCCCTCTTCGAATATCCCGTGATCACGGGGCTGATAGCGGGTATCACTGCATGGCTCGTGCCAGGGCGCGGTGCCAGCCCGGACCGGATCCTTGGCTATTTCGATGTGAATGCCACGCTGATTGCGGCCATGTGGATCGTGGTTGTCCTGGCCACCGCACGCATCAACCGGCGCCGGCCGTGGGACGCGGCCATGGTGGCCCTGGCGCCCGGGATTGTGCTGGCCGGAGTCATCAATTGGGACATGTGGGCGGTGGCCATGCTTGCGGTGGGGATGTACTTCTTCGCTAAGGAACGTCCCGTCCTGGCCGGTCTGTTCATCGGTTTGGGGACGGCAACCAAGCTCTATCCGCTGCTCATACTGGGCGCAGTTCTTCTGCTCGCGCTACGCACCGGCCGGCTGCGGGTCCTGTTTGTGACCACCCTGGCCGCGACGGTGGCTTGGTTGGCAGTCAATGTGCCGGTCGCAGCGGTCAATCCGGCCGGCTGGCGCTACTTTTTCGACTACACCCGCGATCGCCCCGCGGGTTACAGCTCGCCCTGGTTCGCCTACAACCTCGTTGCGGAGCGACTTCAACTGGTGCAGCTTGGCCCGGAAGCCATCAATGCCCTGGCGATGGACATGTTCCTCATTGCCTGCGTTTTGATTGCTGGATTGGCGCTGACAGCGCCACGGCGCCCGCGGCTAGCCCAGTTGACGTTCCTGATAGTGGCGGCCTTCATCCTGAGCAATAAGGTCTATTCGCCGCAATATGTGCTCTGGCTAGTGCCATTGCTGGCTTTGGCGAGACCCAACTGGCGCGATTTCCTGCTCTGGCAGGCCGCCGAGGCGTTGCATTGGACCGCCACATGGATGTATCTGGGCCAGACGAGCAGCGGCGGGGCCGCGCAGAACAATATCGATATGCCGTATTACGTCATGGCCGTGATGCTACACATGGCCGCGACGGCATATTTGATGCTGCGGGTTGCGTGGGACATCTGGGAACCCCATCTGGATCCCCTCCGAGTCCAGGGGGTGGATGATCCTCACGGTGGTGTGTTCAACGGGGCCCAGGATTGGTTCCGGATAGACCTCAAGAGTCCGGCGGCATCAGTGCTGCCTTGGCGGAGGGCGACTGTGCTCTCGGGTGCGTCCCGGGCGACTGACCACGCCGCGCCGCCCGGGCACGACTCAGTGCCGTCTACGCACGGCGAGGCCGAACGCGATGGCTGAGGTCGCCGTCGTCGGCTCCGGACCGAACGGCTTGGCCGCAGCGGTAGTCATGGCCCGCGCGGGACTGGCTGTACGGGTCTACGAGGCCGCCGAGACGATCGGTGGGGGCACGCGGACGGCAGAACTGCTGGAACCGGGGCACGTCCACGACGTCTGTTCCGCGGTCCATCCGATGGCGCTGGCTTCGCGTTTCTTCCGGGAATTCGAACTCGAGCGGCGCGTGGAGCTGCGTTTGCCTGAGGTCCAATACGGAACTCCGCTCGACGGCGGCAGGGCAGCCCTCGCGTATCGCTCACTGGAGCGGACCGCTTCTGAACTCGGGGCCGACGGAGCTGCGTTTACGCACCTGTTGGGACCGCTGGTGGAGCGGCTCGGCGGGGTGCTGGACGTGACGCAGAACCAATTGCTGCGGATGCCTGCCGATCCGGTGGCGGCGTTGCGACTCGGCCTTGCAACCTTGGAGCAGGGTTCGCCGTGGTGGAACCGGCGCTTCGCCGGGGATGCGGCTCCCGCACTCCTGACCGGGGTCGCGGCGCACGCCGTCGCTCCCCTGCCTTCGCTCGCTGCCGCGGGGGCGGGACTCCTTCTGGGTGGGTTGGCTCATGCCGGCGGGTGGCCCATTCCCGTTGGTGGCTCCGTTGCTATTGCGGAGGCCATGGTCCGGGACATCGAGGCCCACGGCGGAGTGATTGAAACCGGGGTGCAAATAGACGCACTGCAAGAGTTGCGTCCCGCGAAGGCGATCCTGCTGGACGTTGCGCCCCCAGGACTGCTGCGCATGGCGGGTGCGGCGCTTCCCGATCGCTACCGGCGGTCGCTTGAAACATTCCGTTTCGGGAATGCAGCGTGCAAGGTCGATTTCATCCTGTCCGGGCCGGTGCCTTGGGCAGCTCCGGGGCTGGCAGCCGCCGGGACAGTGCACGTGGGTGGCACGCGCGCCGCCATGGCCGAGGCCGAGAACTTGGTAGCGGCCGGCCGACATCCCAAGAAGCCCTACGTCTTGGTGGCCCAGCCCTCCATCGTGGATCCCGGGCGGGCTCCCGCTGGGCGGCACATTCTCTGGTCCTACTGCCACGTACCCAAGGGTTCGACCACGGACATGGCCGAGGCGGTCATGTCCCGGATCGAGGAATTCGCGCCGGGCTTCCGCGACGTGGTGGTTGGCTGGAAGACGACGACGGCGGCAGGCTTGGCCGGCTACAACGCGAACTATCTAGGCGGCGATTTCAGCGCGGGCGTTATGGACATTCGAGGGCTCGTGCAGCGTCCCGTGCTCTCTCCGGTACCGTGGCGGACCCCTTTGCCGGGGGTGTATTTGTGCTCCTCGTCCACGCCCCCAGGACCCGGAGTAACAGGAATGCCCGGGTATCACGCTGCCAAATATGCCTTGAAGGACATGTTTGGACTGCAGGTACCCGGGCTGGGTTTGGGCGCGTAACCCCTCGACGCTCGCTCACGTATCTGCCCTTTTTCCTCGACGCTCGCTCACCTATGCCGTCGAAATCCGAAACGCTCGCTCACCTATGAGGCCGACCGGCGGATCGCTCCTGCAGATGATCTGCAGGAGCGATCGGTGCTTTTCCCTCAAATGTGAGCGAGCGTTGGCAAATGGGCCGTTATACGTGAGCGAGCGTTGGGTTAGTTGGCTGCCGTGAAGCGGGCCCGGCGGTGGGCAGGAGTTTCGATTTCGTCCAGCATGGCTACGGCGTAGTCCTGGGTGGAGATGGTGTTGCCTGCTGGGGAATCCTTGGCAGTGGAGTACTTTCCCGTGCGCTCACCTGGCTGGATGACAGGCGCGGGTGCGAGCACTGTCCAGTCCAGGCTCTCTGGAGCTTCCTTGACGGCGGCGAATGCTGCGGCCGCCGTGGTTGCTTCGGCCTTATAGGCCTCAGGGAAGTCGGGCGAATCGAGGAGGCGAACGCCGTCGATCTCCAGCGTGCCTGCTCCGCCCACGATCATGAGGCGGGTGCCTTCTGCGTTGCTGTAGGCGGTGTCCATTGCCGCAAGCCACTCTCCGTGGTCGCCGCCGGTGCGGCTCGGCCCGGTGGCGAGGATGACGGCGTCGTGCTCTTTGGCGATCTTCGCAAAGCTCTCGCCATCAGCGAGATCGGCAGCGAAGGCCTTCGCTCCGGCAACCTCTGAGCCCTTGCGGGAGATAGCGGTGACTTCGTGGCCGCGGGTGAGGGATTCGTTGACGATCTGGCTTCCGACCATGCCTGTTGCGCCGTAAACTGCGATTTTCATGACTCTCCTTGGGTTGCTATCCTTGCAATATCAAAACAGTATCTAATTGATACTGATAGCTTCAAAGGAACTTAGTTACCTCATGGATACCAACGACCTGCCGGCAAACGTCCTCGACCCTGATTGTCCGTCCCGGGTGATCTTTCAGCGCATCGGTGACAAATGGGCTTCGTTGGTGGTCCAGGTCCTCGCGGACGGTCCCATCCGTTTCTCCGAGCTTCGCAAGATGGTCCACGTCGTGACGCCGAAGGTGCTGACCCAGACCCTTCGCACCCTTGAGCGCGACGGTCTCATCACCCGGACTGTCCACGCGCAGGTGCCCCCGCGCGTGGACTATGAACTGACCGAGCTTGGAGCTTCCCTGCTGGAGCCTTTGACCCTGCTGCGTCTCTGGGCGGAGGACCATGTGCCCAGCATTCTCAAGGCCCGCGATGCCTATGACGATGCCCAGGACGAGGCTGTCATCGGGGGCTGACCGTTCGCGCTTTCGCCCAACTGACTTGCATTTGTTGGCGTTTTGAGGGCTCAGAACGACATCTAATGCGAGTCAGTTGGGTGTCCCGACGGGGACGCCCGCACCGAGGCGCCCGTCCCGCATGGTCGCGACCGAATCGGTGAGCGGCAGGAACTCGGTGTCGTGCGTGACCATGACGGTCGCCGTCGCGAACTCGTCCGTGACCTCGCGCAGCAGCCGCACGATCGATTCACTACGCTCGTGATCCAAGGCCGCGGTCGGCTCGTCGACGAGCAGCACCCTGGGTTGGCCCATGAGCGCCCTCGCGATATTCACGCGCTGCCGCTGGCCTCCCGAGAGCTGGTGCGGCCGCTTAGTGAGAGAAGGCCCGAGCCCGACGACGTCGAGCAGTTCCGTAGCGCGCTTGCGGGCCGCTTTGGCCGGCTTCCCCCGGAAATGGTCGCCGAGGATCAACTGCTCGACGGCGGTCAGCGAAGGCAGGAGGTTGGGTTGCTGGAAGATGATGCCCACCTTTTCCCGGCGCAGGGCAGTGAGTTCGGTGTCCTTGAGTCCTGTGGCAACCGTGCCGTCGACAATAACGAGCCCGGAACCCGGCCGGACCAAAGTTGCCGCCACCGCGAGAAGCGAGGACTTCCCGGAGCCGGACGGGCCCACGAGGGAAAAGAATTCGCCGGCGTCCACGCTGAGATCCACGGCATCCAGGGCCTTGAGGGTGGAATCGCCGTCCGGATACTCCAAGGTGACGTTGACGAGGTTGAGTACGGGGTTCATTGATATGCCTTTCGTGGAATATTAAGTTTCGGGGCTGGCCTAGTTGCCGCCGAGGGCAATAAGCGGATCCACTCTGGTGATGCCGCGTACTGCCAGCGCCGCACCGCCAAGCCCAAGGAGCACGATCCCGGTGATCGGGACGAGGGTAGTTAGCGGGGTCACGAGGAACGGGGCCGCCTTGGCAGCAAAGAAGCCGCCCAGAACGCCAAGGCCGCCACCCAGTCCCGCGCCGGCGAGCAAGACGATTCCTGCTTGGACCAGCGCGTCCCGCACCACGTAGCCGGACGAGGCGCCCATGGCCTTGAGCACCGCGATGTCGCGCGTGCGCTGGACAGTCCAGACGGTCAGGAATGCAACGATGACAAGCGCGGAGATGCCATAGAGGAAGGCCTGCATGAGCATGAGGGAGCCGTTTTCGCTCTTGTAGGAGCCGAGGGCCTGGAACGAGCCGCTCGGGGTGGCGCTGACAGTGCCGGCCACCGCATTGGCGGCGTCAAGATCCACGGTGGCTCCGGCGTCGTACTCCACGGCAAGGACTGTCCCAATCGATTCCCCGGCAGGAATATGTGCGAGCTTCTGCCACGTAGCCCGGGAGGTCCAGACGACTCCGGTGTGTGAATACCACTCGTCCTGGGTGATGGCGGAAACCGTCAGACCCGTACCGCCTACCGTCACCCTGCTCCCGGTACTCAGCAAGAGTTCCTTCGCCAAGGACTCCCCGACCACCACCTCGCCTTCCTTCACCGCCACAGGTGAGATGCCGCCGTCGGCCCCGAAGACCGCCACGTTCGCAGTGCCGGCAGCATTATTGGCGGAATCGAGGGACTGGAACCGCGTCTGGCTAATACCAATGGCTTCGGCAGAGGCAACACCCGGCCGGTTCCGCCAAGCTTCGAGCTGCTTGTTGGAGACCTCCGATTCCGTATAGGAGGCCTTGGCCTCGCCTCCAGCCGGCGCGCCGAAGGCAATTTGCTGCACCGGAAGTGCGGCAATGGCCGACGTCGACTGGTTGCCTAGGCCCGCTGTAAGCCCGGAGAGCATGACGAGGAGGAGTGTGATGAGGGCGACGACACTTCCCATGAGGGCGAAGCGGCCCTTGGCGAAGCGGATGTCGCGTATGGCGAGAAACATGGAATTCCTTTGGGTCGGAGGCGATCTTCTGGTCCTGTTTCAACTCTCCGGGCAGGGGGCGCGTGAAACATCGGGAAGTGGATGGACTCCTCCGGTCGCCTTGATTGACCCGCGGATCAACCATTCGGTTGATTGGGCCCGCATACCGCCGAATCGGGGTAAAAGTGTCGGCGGGCGAGGCTACGCTGGAAGGCATGCAGGGAGACGATTCGCCCCAACCCACGGCGCAGCCGCAGCCAGCGCCACATCAGCAGCCAAGTGGCTCGGCCATGATTTTGCGCGTCCTGCGCGTCAGCCTGCACGTTGGTTTTGCGGTGCTTCTCTTCGTGGCAGTCGTCAGGCTTGCGATCGCGGGCCTTTCGCCCTTCGCCACTTGGGCAGGCCTCGGCCTGGCCCTGCTGCTGGCTGCCGTCTACCTCTTGGGGACGGTCCTTGAAAAGAGGCACGCCGGCCATCCTGAGCGCTTCGATCCGAAGCCTTACGCGCGGTGGTGGCTCGCCGTCGTTGGTTTCCTGTGGCTGCTGCTCATGCTCATCAGTCCGGATTTCGCTTGGATAGCTTTCCCGTTGTTCTTCCTGCAACTGCATATCCTGCCGCGGCGCATCGCCCTCCCCGCGATTGCTGTCAGCACAGCACTCCTGATCGCGGCGATGTGGTTCCACAACCGTGGTGCCGGGGCGGATGCCCTGCAACTTGCCATGGTCCTCGGGCCTCTTTTCGGGGCCGCCTTCGCGGTTGTCACCGGCCTGGCGTATCGGGCGCTGTACGTCGAGGCGGAGAACCAGCGACTCGCCGCTGAGGAATTGCGCCGGACCCGGGCCGAGCTGGCACAAAGCCAGCACGACGCCGGTGCGCTGGCCGAGCGCGAAAGGCTCGCACGTGAAATACACGACACCTTGGCACAGGGATTCTCGAGCATCGTCTTGATGGGGCGCTCGGCGGAGAAAGCCCTCGACGCCGGTGACAACGCCGCGGCCCGCGATCGGCTCAGGACTGTCCGCGAGACAGCGGCCAGCAACCTGGCGGAAGCCCGCAATTTTGTCCGGGGACTGGGGTCCCCGGAGCTGGTCGAGTCCTCGCTCGCAGACACGCTGCGGCGCCTCTGCACCAAGACCGAGGCTGAGGCGGCCGCACGCGGAGCTACGTTGCGCTGCCGTTTCGAGCTCCAGGGCACGCCAGTGGCGCTGCCCAACCCCTACCAGACCACCTTGTTGCGCGCGGCTCAGTCTTCCCTGGCGAACGTGTGGGCGCATGCCCAGGCGAGAACCGCCGTCGTCACCCTGTCCTTCCTGGATGCCGAGGTAACCATGGACGTGTTCGACGACGGTGCGGGCTTCGATCCCGCAGCGGCCGCTGCCGCGGCAACCCGTGGCGACGGAACCGGCGTCGGGCTCAAAAGCCTGCGCGAGCGGCTAGCGGCCCTGAATGGAACGCTCGACGTCGAGTCGGCTCCCGGCGAGGGGACCGTGGTGGCAATCCGGCTGCCGCTGGGCACTAGCAACGCAGCCCTTGAGGCGTCCCCATGACCAACAACATCAGGGTTTTGCTGGTTGACGATCATCCCGTGGTGCGGGCGGGGCTCCGGGCCATGCTTGCCGACTTCGAAGGAGTCCAGGTCGTGGCGGAAGCGGCCGACGGCGGAGCCGCATTGGCGGAACTCTCGAAGCTCCACGCCCTCGGCGAACCGGTGGACGTAGTCCTCATGGACTTGCAAATGGGCTCGGGGATGGACGGCGTCACCGCCACCGGCAAGATCAAAGCCGGTGAGGCGGGGACTCCCCCGCCGCCGGTCCTGATCCTGACCACATATGACAACGACGCCGACATCCTCGCCGCAGTGGAAGCCGGAGCCAGCGGATACATGCTCAAAGACGCTCCACCTGAGCAAATCCGGCAGGCCGTGGTGGCTGCGGCCGCGGGTCAGACGGCCCTTGCGCCCGAGGTTGCCGCGCGGCTCATGGGCAGGATCCGCAATCCGGTGCACGCCCTGAGCGCGCGTGAAGTCCAACTCGTGGAACTCCTCGCCACCGGAATGAGCAACCGTGCGATGGCGAAGCAACTCTTCATTTCCGAGGCCACGGTCAAGACCCATTTGGTGCACATTTACGGCAAGCTGGGTGTCGACAACCGGACCGCGGCCATCGCGGCGGCAACCCAGCGCAGGATCATCCGGAGTCAGTAGGGTTGGCGCGCAGCCTGGGTGCCTGTCGGACCCAACTGACTAGCAGTAAGTGTCGTTTTGACACCCGAAAACGACACTTACTGCGAGTTAGTTGGGCGAGGCCTGATTCATGAGCGCCTCAACCATCACAAAAGCGCAACGTGCTGTGATTTGTATCATTCCTGTCGGCCCGAGAAGGCATAATGGCGCAAATGGGGAAAACCAAGAATCTTGTCCTGGGGCTTGCCGCCCTGATGATCGCCGGCTCGCTGGCCGCTTGTGATGACGGCCGCTCCGGGGCGGAGGGCGCTGCCAAGCAGCTCGCGTCGTCCCTCGCGGCGCTCGACGTCGGATCGCTCGCCGTCGACGGCAAGGATGCCGCAGCGGCGAATGAACAGCTCAAGGCGGTGTTCGCGGCCCTCGATCCGGCCAAGCCTTCGGTTGAAAGCGGCGCGGTAAAGCTCGATGGCGACAAAGCCTCGGTTCCGCTCAACTTCACGTGGAAGATCGGAACTGCGGAGTGGAAGTACACCTCCCAGGCCGCCCTGAAGAAATCGGGCGACAAATGGGCCGTCCAATGGAATTCGGCACTCTTGGAGCCGGATCTTAAGGACGGCGAGGTACTGGACAAGACTGTCATTGCGCCATCCAGGGCCGAGATCCTTGGCGCAGGGGACGCGAAATTGATCAGCTACCGTCCAGTGGTTCAGGTGGGCATCGACAAGACCGCGATTGGATTGGCGGATCCCGCGGCTTCGGCGGCGAAGCTCGCGCAACTGGTCGGCGTGGACGAAGCCGCGTATGTGAAGCAGGTCCAGGCGTCCGGCCCACAGGCATTCGTCAGTGCCATCACCCTGCGTCAAGAGGGCCGCACGATCACTGACCAGCAGATTGCTGCGATTCCGGGGGCCCGTGGCATTCCTGATTCCCTGCCTTTGGCACCGACGCGTACCTTCGCCCGCGCCGTGTTGGGTAGCGTCGCTGAGGCAAGCGCCGAACAGATCCAAAAAGCCGGGGGTGCCCTCAAGGCGGGAGATGTCGTCGGGACCGGCGGCCTGGAGGAACAATACGACAGCCAGCTCCGTGGCCAGGATGGGGTCTCCATCAAGGCCCGGCCGCAAGGCATGACCGACGACCAGATCAAGGCCGCGAAGCCCGACCCCCGCCGGGTGCTTTTTGCCGCCGACGCCAAGGCCGGCGATCCGCTGAAGACCACCCTGGATCCGCGCCTGCAACAGCTCGCCGAAGACACCTTGGCCGGGGTCGGCCCGGCCTCGGCAATTGTGGCGCTCCGCCCCTCCACCGGCGCCGTCCTGGCAGCAGCCTCCGGGCCCGGAAGCAACGGCTACAACACGGCAATGCTGGGCCAATACGCTCCGGGTTCCACCTTCAAGATCGTCGATTCCCTCGCCTTGATCCGCAATGGAATGACGCCGGATTCCAAGGTGGAATGCACGCCGACAATTACGGTGGACGGCCGGACCTTCAAGAACGCCGAAGGCTATCCGGCGTCGTCTCTTGGTTCTGTTGCTTTGCGTGACGCTTTCGCGCATTCGTGCAACACGGCCTTCATCAGTTCCAGGGACAAGGTCAGCCAAGCCCAGCTCGAGTCGGCGGCAACTTCATTGGGAGTGGCAGTCCAAGCCCCGAAGCTGGGGGCCGATGCCTTCCTGGGATCCGTCCCGGGAAACGCCGACGGCACCGAGCACGCAGCTTCGATGATCGGCCAGGGCAAAGTGCTGCTCTCTCCCCTCGCCGCAGCTATCATGGCCGGTTCGGTGGCACACGGCGCGCCGGTGTCGCCGCAACTCGTCCTGAACCCCGGCGCAGCCTCACCCTCCGCGGGTGCCACACCGACGGCGTCCGGCGCGCCGTCGTCGTCGGCCTCCCTCTCCGCGCCAGCGTCTCCCGCCGCGCCGGCGTCCGACAAACCGGTCACCCCGGCGGAGGCAGCAGCACTTAGCGACATGATGAGGGCTGTGGTGACCTCCGGCCACGCCGGTTTTCTCGCCTCGGTGCCGGGGGCGCCCGTGGGCGCGAAGACCGGGACGGCCGAATTCGGAAACGACAACCCGCCCAAGACGCATGCCTGGATCGTTGCAGTGCATGGAGACCTCGCCGTGGCAGTGTTCGTGGAAGACGGCGGTCTCGGTGCAACAACCAGCGGCCCGTTGCTCAAGTCGTTCCTGACCGCGGCCGGCTGAGCGTCGCAGACCGCTGACCCACCACCGTCCGATCAGCGCCCTGTGAGCATGGGTCAGTTGCAGTGGTACATGGAGGGCATGAGGCACGCGCGCCTGGCGGCCGTGTTCGGCGTGATCGGAATCTTCTCATTGGGCGTTGTTTTCGGACCCTTGGCCATTATGCAGGCTAAGAAAGCCGAGGGATTCGGGGTAGCGGCCCAGGATGGAAAGATCCTCGGTTGGGTGGGGATCGGCCTGTTCATCTTATGGGTCCTGTTTTTCGTTGCCTACATTGTCCTGTTCGCAGCGATCATCGCGAACTTGCCACACACCCCGTACCCGGGCCGCACCGGCTCGCAACGGAACATTTCCTGACCGCGGCAGGCCCAGCTGCGAGGGATATCGCCGCGATATGTGAGCGAGGGTCGCCCGAAAGGGGGCGATATGTGAGCGAGCGTCGCAGGGGGGAGGGGCGCCCTCTGGACAGGTATTTCCGGCGGGTGCACACTTAATTCAACGCTTGTTGAATTAGTTGCGGCAATGAAGTTCAACTCCGGGAGTGGCCATGAACCAGCCTGAAAGCACCACATGCGTCGTTGTGGGTGGCGGTCCCGCGGGCGTGATGCTCGGACTCTTGCTGGCAAGGGCAGGCGTCGAGGTCACGGTCCTCGAAAAGCATGCCGACTTCCTGCGCGATTTCCGCGGCGACACCGTCCATGCCTCCACCATCCGGCTCTTGGATGAGCTCGGGCTGGGCGAAGGATTCCGGGCCTTGCCGCAAAGCAAGCTCGGCAATTTCAAACTCCCGGCGGGCGGCAAGGAGGTGACCCTGGCCGACTTCGACCGCCTCAAGCCGCCTTACGATTACGTAGCCATGGTTCCGCAGTGGGACCTCCTGAACTTCCTGGTGGACGCCGCCCAGCAGGAGCCGCAGTTCACGCTCCGGATGAACACTGAGGCCACGGACCTGCTGTACGACGACGGCGGGAAGGTCGCCGGGGTGGCGTACCGCACCCGGGACGCGGCAACCGGCGTCGAAACCGGGACGGGGGAGCTTCGCGCGACGTTGACGGTGGCATGCGACGGCCGCGGCTCGGTGCTCCGGCAAAAGGCAGGACTGGTCCCCCGCGAGTTCCCCGTGCCGTTCGACACCTGGTGGTTCAGGCTCTCCCGGCACGCGGACGAGCAGGAACAGTTGGCCTCGATCATGCCCCGCTTCTCCGGTGCCGATGTCCTCCTCAGCCTGACCCGCAAGGATTATTACCAGATCGCCTACATCGCGGAGAAGGGCAAGGACCCGCAATTGCGCGCAGAAGGGGTGGAGAGCTTCCGTGCCCGCGTGGCCCGCATCCGCCCGGATCTCGCGGACCGCGTGGACGAAATCAGCTCGATGGACGATCTCCATTTGCTCGACGTGAAGCTCAATCGGATCAAGCCGTGGCACAAGCCCGGTCTGCTCCTCATCGGAGACGCCGCCCACGCCATGTCTCCCGCGGGCGGTGTGGGGATCAACCTCGCCATCCAGGATGCCGTCGCCGCTGCCCAGCGCATCGCCCGCCCATTGCTTCAAGGCACCCTTGGCGAGTCAGATCTCGCTTCGGTGCAGAAGCGGCGATGGTTCCCCACCGTGGTGATCCAGAATGTGCAGCTTGTCATTCAGAAAGCGGTCTTCGGTCCCGCTGTGAAAGGCCGGTTGATGGGCCCGCCGAGTCCAGTGGTCTTTGTCGCGCTCCACGTTCCTTGGTTCCGGAAATTTCCAGCACTCATGATCGCCTTCGGCCCGCGGCCGGAGCACGCCCCCGATTTCGCGCGCCGGAAGTCCGCCGTGACGCGGAAGCCGGTGTGAACAGGGGGCGCCGCCCCGGACAAGTGAGCAGCCGGGACGCAGTTCTCAGGGCGGCCCGCGAACAGTTCAGCCGCAAAGGATATGACGCCGCAACAGTCCGGGCCATCGCGGCCGAGGCTGGCGTGGATCCGTCCATGATCAACCATCATTTCGGCACCAAGGAGCAGCTGTTCATGGCTGCGCTCGAATCACCCGTGGATCCCAAGGACCACGTGTCGGCTGTCTTGAACGGGCCACGGGAGGACGTCGGGGAGAGGCTGGTGACACGCTTCCTGACCGTGTGGGACTCGCCAGCGGGGGCAGCCGGCGTCGCGGTTTTGCGCACGGCGATGCAGCACGAGTGGAGTGCCGCACTGGTCCGCGAGTTCATCCTGAACCGCGCTATCAAACCGCTTCTCGCGGGCCTGGGGGTGCCTGCGGAAGAGGCCTCGTGGCGCGGAAACCTGGTGGCATCGCAGCTTTCCGGACTCATCCTGACCCGCTACCTCGTTAAACTGGAGCCGATCGCCTCGGCGCCGCACGCCGTCGTCGTCCGGGCGTTGGGGCCGACAATCCAGCGGTATCTCACTGGCACGGTTGGTGCGGAGCACCTGGGCGGCTGAGGAGTCCCCCGCGGTCCGTGGGAAGATTGAACGCGTGGCCCATATTGACGTTTCAGGCATCGACTACTTCCTCTCCGACGGCACCCAGCTGCTCAACGGAGTGACCTTCAAGGTCCCGGACGGCAGCAAAACAGCCCTGATCGGGCCCAACGGAACGGGAAAGACCACCCTGTTCAAGATCATCGCGGGTGACCTTACGCCTGACGAGGGAGTGGTAGGCCGTTCCGGCACGATGGGCATCATGCGCCAGTTCGTCGGCCAGGTCCGCGACGAATCCACCGTCCGTGACCTGCTCGTTTCCGCTGCGCCGCCGGCCCTCGCCGCGGCCGCCAAGGCGGTCGAGGACGCCGAGCTCGCCATGATGGAGCACGACGACGAGCCCACCCAAATGCGGTACGCCCAGGCGATCGTGGACTGGGGAGACGCCGGAGGGTACGACGTCGAGACCGTCTGGGACGAGGTCTGCATGGCCGCACTGGGCATCCCCTTTGACCGCGCACAGCACCGCCCGGCGTCGAGCCTTTCGGGCGGCGAGCAAAAGCGGCTGGTGCTTGAGGCGCTCTTCTCCGGACCTGACCAACTGCTGCTCCTCGACGAACCGGACAACTACCTCGATGTTCCCGGCAAGCGTTGGCTCGAAAGCAAACTCAACGAATCCAAGAAGACCGTCTTCTTCATCAGCCACGACCGCGAGCTGCTCAACAATGCCGCAGGCCGCATCGTGACGCTGGAACCCGGCATCAACGGCGCCGGCGCCTGGGTGCACGGCGGCGGCTTCGGCACCTATGTGGACGCGCGGATCGACCGCAATGCGCGATTCGAGGAACTGCGCAAGCGCTGGGACGAGGAGCACCTGAAGCTCAAGGAACTCGTCATCATGTACAAGACCAAGGCGGCCTTCCGCTCGGACATGGCCAACAAGTATCAAGCTGCGCAGACGCGGCTCGCCAAGTTCCTGGAGGCCGGGCCGCCCGAAGCCCTGCCGCTCGAGCAGAACGTGCACATGCGCCTCAAGGGAGGCCGGACGGCCAAGCGCGCCGTGGTGGCTGAAAAGCTTGAACTCACGGGACTGATGAAGCCGTTCTCCACCGAGATCTGGTTCGGAGACCGGGTCGGCGTGCTGGGTTCCAACGGCTCGGGAAAGAGCCACTTCCTGCGGCTCCTGGCCGCCGGTGGCACCGACCCGGAGCGCGAACATTTGCCGGTTTCCGACGTCGAAATCGCTGAAGTTCCGCACGAAGGCACCGTCAAACTGGGTGCCAGGATCCGACCCGGATTCTTCGCGCAGACCCATTCCCGCCCGGACCTCCTGGGCCGGACGCTCCTGGACATCCTGCACCGCGGTGACGAACACCGTTCCGGGCTGGGCCGCGAAGCCGCTTCGGGCGCGCTCGACTCCTACGGGCTGGTGGGCTCGGCCGAGCAGAAGTACGAGTCGCTGTCGGGTGGGCAGCAGGCGCGGTTCCAGATCCTGCTCCTCCAGTTGTCGGGCGCCACGCTACTGCTCCTGGA
Organism: Arthrobacter sp. FW306-1B-F12A; assembly: GCF_058781865.1. Taxonomy (NCBI): domain Bacteria; kingdom Bacillati; phylum Actinomycetota; class Actinomycetes; order Micrococcales; family Micrococcaceae; genus Arthrobacter; species Arthrobacter sp. FW306-1B-F12A. The sequence continues at coordinate 2,592 of NZ_JBYSXD010000072.1, read as the reverse complement.
CGAACCCACGGACAACCTGGACCTGCACTCGGGCGAAGCCTTGGAGCGCGCGATCGACGCGTTCGAGGGCACCGTTCTTGCCGTCACGCACGACCGTTGGTTCGCGAAGTCCTTCGACCGTTTCCTCGTCTTCGGATCCGACGGCAAAGTCTACGAGTCCGACGAGCCCGTCTGGGACGAGTCGCGGGTAGAGCGGGCGCGCTGACTTCCAGCCGACTTCGTCCGGGGGCCGAGCCCGGGTCCCGATGCGGGCCCGGGAACGCACGACGCCGTCCCGCGCCTTCGAACCCTCGCTCACCTATGGCGTGTGATCGCGGAACGCTCGCTCACCATTGGTGAGCGAGCGTCGGCCGAAAGTGCCCCATAGGTGAGCGAGCGTTTGAGCCGTTCGGCACGCAGGGTGCCTGCCGGCTCACGCGACCGGTTTACACACCCCACCCACGCGGCCATATGATCACCAAAGATGATGAAATGATCATTTCTGGATAGCATATGAGCATGAGGACTGCTGACCGCCACCGGCTCATTGGCGAGCTGCTGCGAAAGCGCGAAGAGATCACCGTTGACGAACTGGTTGCCGAATGCGGGGCATCGGGGGCCACTATTCGGCGCGACCTGGAAATCCTCGCGTCCCACGGTGTCCTGCGCCGGGTGCATGGCGGGGCCCGCAGCCTCGTTGACCGCGGCGACAACCCCGGCTACGGGCAGCGCGAACTCGAGGACCAGGACGCCAAGGAGAGAATCGCCGTCGGTGTCGAACGGCTGCTCCGCGACCGCGATCACGTGTGGTTGGACAGCGGTTCCACGGCAACGGAGATCGCGCGCCGGCTCGCGCAGCGTGAACTGACCATCATGCCGATGTCCCTACGCGCGGTGGAGTTCCTGGCCACGGACCTTCCCTCTGGACGGCGTCCGGGCCTCCTGTTGCCCGGCGGCAGCCTGGTTCCCGGAGAGCAGTCGTTCCGGGGACCAATGGCAGAGGCCAACATCCGCTCATTGCGCTTTGATGCCGCCATCGTGACGCCGTGTGCCATCAACCTCAAGGACGGCCTGCTGGCGCACGATCTCGAGGACGCCGCGATCAAGCGGGCAGGCTTGGAATCGGCCAGCCGGGTGATCGTGGCCTGCACAGGAAGCAAATGGAATGCACAGGCCGTGGCCTTGGTTGCAGCCATGGACGCGGTAGATGTCATTGTGACGGACCGGAAGCCAAGCACCGAAGAACGAACCCTACTTGAAAATCTCTCCGTGGAAGTTGTGATCGTATGACCACCAGCACCCGAACCGCTCCGAACGTCAAGGCCGCGGCAATCGCCACTTTCCTGGTCTTCGGCATGAACGGGCTGGTATTTGCCAGCTGGGCGGCGCGCATCCCCGCCGTCACCCAGACCCTGCACCTGACGTCCGGGCAGATGGGTACCCTCCTGCTGTGCACCGCCGTCGGGTCCCTTGTGGCGCTGCCCTCCGCGGGGTGGGTTGTCGGCAGGATCGGTACGGCCAATACCGTCCGCGCAGCCGGGCTGCTGGCCGCCTCGGCGGGAGCGGCTATTGCCTTCTCGCTGATGGCTGGATCCGTGGCCGGCACCGCCCTGGCGCTGTTTTTCTTCGGTGTGGGAGTCGGTCTGTGGGACGTTTCGCAGAATATTGAGGGGGCCGACGTCGAACATCGCCTCGGGCGCACCATCATGCCGCAGTTCCACGCAGCCTTTAGCGGGGGCGCCTTTGTGGGTGCGCTGATTGGTGCATGGCTTTCCGAGATAGGCGTCGGACTTCCGGAGCACTTGCTGGTCATTGCCGGCGTCGTGGTTCTTCTCACCTTGACCGCGCCGCGCTACTTCATGCCCCACGAGACCACGGGAACGGCGCCCGACGACGGCGCGCCCGCCGTGAAGGGTCCCTCCGCCTGGCGGGACTCCCGCACCCTGTTGATCGGCGTCGTGGTCCTTGGGGCGACCCTGACGGAAGGCGCCGGAAACGACTGGATCGCTAAGGCATCGGTGGATGGCCTGAATGCTTCCGAATCGACGGGCGCTCTGTTGTTCGCGCTCTTCGTGGCGGCGATGACCTTGATGCGTTTCGTTGGCGGCCGTGCGATCGACCGGTTCGGACGCGTAGCCGTGCTGCGGGTCAGCATGGCCGCCGCAGCGGTGGGCCTGGCTCTCTTCGTTTTCGCGGGCAACCTCGTCCTTGCCGGGGTGGGTGCGGCCCTTTGGGGTATCGGCGCAGCCCTGGCCTTCCCGATGGGCATGTCCGCTGCTGCCGATGACCCGAAACACGCGGCCGCACGCGTCTCGGTGGTCTCGACCATCGGTTATGTGGCGTTTCTAGCCGGCCCGCCGCTTCTGGGATACCTGGGTGACCACACCGGCATCCACATGGCCCTCCTTGCGATCGGCGTACCGATCCTGATGGCCCTGTGGCTGGCCGGCGCCGCGAAGCCTCTGGCTAAAAGCAACTGACTCGCAGTTGTTGTCGTTATGACGCGTCAAAACGACAACAACTGCTGGGCCCACGCCGCCAGGGTTCCCTGGCCGAGGGCCCACAGCCGCAGGGTTCCCTGGCTGAGCTTGCGAAGCTAGGGGGCGGCTGGGG
>NZ_JBYSXD010000071.1:0-18187 GCF_058781865.1 Arthrobacter sp. FW306-1B-F12A | reverse complement strand
GGGGAGGGGTAACCCGGTCCTTTCGCAGTTCGGGGTGGGGTCCACTTGTTCGGCTTACCGGGCAATCAACTCGCCATGGCGCAATTTGCCGCCCACGATCGTCGCGACCACCTCGATCGAACCGATCAGTTTTGGCGCAACTTGCAGCGGGTCATCGGTGAGCACGACAAAGTCGGCCAGTTTGCCCCGAGCAAGACTGCCTTTGCGGTGCTCCTGATGCTCAGCGTAGGCAGAGCCGTAGGTAAATGCACGAAGTGCTTGTGATGGGGTGAGTCGCTCAGCGGGGTTCAGCACGCCGTAGCCGGGAATCTCCCGGTTCACGAGAGAATGGATGCCAAGCAGCGGCGAACCATCCACAATGGGACAGTCCGAACTGCCGGGCAGCTCTAGTCCAGCATCAACGAACCCGCGTTGGCGGAGCAGGAACCTGCTGCGATCCTCGCCAATCGTGGGGATGTAGCTTTCTCCGAACTCGTCGAGGAACCTAGCTTGTGGGACGGGGATGACGTCGGCGGCAAGCAGCCGCTTAATCTGTTCGTCGCTGGCCAGACCGATGTGTTCAATGCGGTGACGCATCCGGTTGTGCGGCGAGGCGATCCGGGCTGCCTCGTACGCCGAAAGCACGGTCTCCACGGCGAGGTCACCGATGGCATGGGTAGCCACCTGCCAGCCAGCTGCGGCGGCGTTAAGGATCTGGCGCCGCAGGGCCTCGGGCTCGTGCGTGAGGAAGCCGCGCTGTCCTGGAGCGTCGGCGTAATCGCGGCACATGGCGGCCGTATGCATGGTGAGGGCACCGTCGCTGAATACCTTGACTCCGCCGATACGCAGCCAGTCGTCGCCCAGTCCTGTGCGCAACCCCAGATCAAGCCCGAATCCGGCGCCTCCGGGTGCGTCGCCGGACAGGTCATGGAGGGCGGAAATCTCGGGCATCACGTTGACGCGCAGGTCGAGCAGGCCGCGGTCGCGGGCCGTTTGGAACGCCGCCAGGTCGCTTGCGGCGTTCCCAGTGAGCTGGCCGACGATACCTGGTTCGGTTACACTCGTTAGCCCCGCGGCGACTGCCTTGCGAGCGGCAAGTCCAATTGCTTCGACGTACTCGTCGAACGGGGCCGGCCTGGTGTGTCCGTGCACGAGCGCCAGCGCCCGTTCGGCAATCACGCCGTTGGGTCGGCCATCGATTCCAAGGCCGATGTGGCCTCCGTCGATGATTGGAATGACGTCATTCTCGCCGAGTCCCATGCGCCGCAGCGCGCTGCGGCCCGCAATCCCGCCGTGTTGGGACTTCTGCAGAAGCCATACCGGGCGTCCGTCGGCAGCCCGGTCCAGCATATCCGGATCGGGATGACCACCAAGCTTGACCGCATCATATCCCCAGCCCAGCAACCAGGCGTCCGCGGGCAATTCCTTGGCCCGCTGCTCGACTAGCGTGTAGAGCCTGTTCAGCGTGCCGGCGATCTCGGGTGAGACGTCTAATCGGGCCAGCTGCGTTCCGTAAAGCGAGAGATGGTAGTGCGCGTCGTGCATGCCTGGCACCACCGGCGCGCCCTGCAGGTCGTAGACTGCATCGGCCGAGCAGCCTTCAACCTCCTCGTCCAAACCAACGATGTATTCGCCAATGACACCGATCGTGCGGGCGGTCGGCCGCACGGAATCAACGGTGCGGAACCGTCCATTGACGAATAGTGCGTCCAGCCTCACTGGAGAAGGTCCGTCTTGTCTGGTTCCGACGCCTCAACCATAACGGCAGGCGAGGTAATGAATTCGTGTTCCGAGGTGCAGACCCCTGCACCAATGAACCGTGATGCGGGCATTGGACGACTTCCTTTTCTTAGTGTGGCATTGTTCTGTTCGAGCTAGCGGGCAATCGGTTAGCCCGGCATAAGCATGGCCCTTCGATCCGCATCACACTCGACCCCGCACTCCGGTCGGTCCTAGAGGGAGTTTGTTTCCACGGGACTGGCTGGTTGTCAGGCCGGTGCATGCTTAACGCGTTGGTCCGGGCTCGGTGCGAGATCGGGGATGTCCGCGGCCAGCCGTTTTCTGTCTGCGAGTGTTTTTTCGGTGGTCCGGGGGTCCTTCAGACCGGAGGATGTGGAGATCAGGACGATGAGGTCATCGTGGCGCAGAATTCCTGTCTGCAGTGCCTGCTGGGCCGCTGCCAGCGTGATTGCCGAGCTTGCCTCCGCGTAGATTCCCTCGGACTGCGCGAGGTCGATTTGGGCGTTGAGGATGTCCTCTTCGGATACGGTGACGGCCTGGCCTCCGTTGGATCTCACCGCGTCTAGTGCCTGGTAGGTTGCGTAGTCGTTGGCAATGGAGAACGCGGCGGTCGGATGTGTCGAGCGGGCTTCCAGGTGATAGGAGTCTGAATCAATCGACCCCTTGATCTTGCCGAAGACTTCGGCAGCGATGAGCTTGGGCGTGTAGTCGATGACGCCGGCCTGGCGCAGGTCCTGGAAGCCGCGGGCAATACCGCTGATGCAGTCGCCGTATCCGGTCGGGACGACGACCGCGTCGATCGACTCGTTTGGCAACTGCTCCCATAGTTCATAGGCGATGGTCTTGTAGCCGTCCACACCGTACGGGGGGCTGCCTACCGGTGGCAATGAGGCGTTTGAGCACGGGTACCAGTCGGACTCCGTCGTTCCGGCTTCGAGCACTTCGTATCGTTGCTCGGCGCGTTCAAATACCTGCACCTCCGCGCCAAAGACTTCCATGAAGGTGCGCATTAGTTCCGGCACCGCAGTGTGGGTGGAGATGATGCAGTGCATGCCGGCCCGGGCGGCGTAGGCGGCAAGCGAGGCCCCGTGGTTGCCGCTCGATGCCGCAACCACGGTCGAGGCATTGAGCACGGAGGCGGCGGTGACCGCCGCGGCACACAGTCTGTCCTTGTGCGACCAGGTGGGGTTCGCTGCCTCGTTCTTCAGGTAAAGGCGGGCCTTTGACCGCCCTCCGAGCCTGTCCAGGCGGAGGAGCGGGGTATTGCCCTCTCCCAGGGTAACGGGGGCCTCCGAATGGACCGGGAGAAGAGGCGCCCACCGCCAGATGCCAAGGTTGGTGTCACGGGCCAACGCTTCCCGGAACTGCTCGGCCGTGGCCGGCTCGCGGACGGCGACATAGTTGACCGGGACCCCGATCTCGGTCCGGCACTTCGGGCAGCCCAGGTAGTTCTGTGCATCCTCGATACCGGGGGCGTACCCGCATCGAGGACACTCCAACTCCGAAAGCGATCCCTTGACCTTGCCTGTTCCCGGAATGTCCATCTCGTTTATCACCTGTTGTCTCTCGTTAGTGTGGGGGCGAATCGTCATCAGACGATGAAGTGCCCTGGCAAACCTTCAGTTTTGAAATCCGTCTCCAGCCAGGAATGCTCCCCCAGGGCCCCGTGCAGCCCCGGCGAATAGGCCCCACGGACATGGTGGTTGTCAGCTCTTTTGCCGCTACTCCCCCGCTGATTTGCGACGGTGGGACATGGGAGGGTGGGGGATCGTCATCTACTGATTTACTTTATTATCGATCTTTTTCGATAATCTATCCTCTGGGATGCAACGTGTCAAGGAGATCTGGGCGTTCGGTGTCAACAAACTCCATCAGGTACGACGCCTCTGGTATTGCCCGTTCGTTGTTACGCCCCTTGGCTGCATGCCGGATCGGGCAGCGGCGGACTTTCCTTCTCCGGACTTCGGGGCCGTTGAGCGTGCTGCAAGTCTTGCGTTCACCTTATGGCTTAGTCATGATGAATCGATTAGATTCGATAGTGGGACATTTCCAAGTCAGCAGGGGAAGGATGGTTCTGAAAGTGAAACCAACGGTTCTCATCCCCATTTCGATGGTCCGTTTGAAGTCCGCCCCGAAAGCGGTTGCTGGTTTCCGCGAGGCCGAGATCCCGGATGACGACCCGAGCTAGGAGCGATTCGTTAGTGAGAGCATTGTCATGCGGGCAGCTGAAGGTACGCCCGGCAGGATGGTTACGGCCCTGGAACGCGAGTTACCCGGGCTCTCAGTCCGGCGTTGTGCCAGGAGGTGCTGTCTCCGGACCAGTATTGCGACGATTTTCGGGTTTCGCTCAGATCGGGCTCCTTTTTGAGAGAAAAAAACCGGAACGAATATGAGTCGATTCTGGAGTCCCTTCGTTAAGGATCTCGTGCCCTACGAGCCTGGCGAGCAGCCGAAGCTGACCCGCCTGGTCAAGCTCAATACCAACGAAAACCCCTATGGGCCGTCTCCGAGGGCACTTGAGGCTATGCGTCGAGAGCTGAACGCCGGTCTGCGTCTGTACCCCGATCCCGACGGGCAATTGCTCAAGAGGGCAGTGGCCAACTACTACGGTGTGGATCCACCGCAGGTTTTCTCGGGAACGGGTCGGATGAGGTGCTGGCGCACATCTTCCACGCCCTTTTCAAGCACGATGCCCCGTTGCTGTTCCCTGACGTCAGCTACAGCTTTTTTCAAGTCTACTGCGGGGTGTATGGCATAGCGTTTGAGCAGGTGGCGCTTGACGAGCATTTCCAAATCCGAGTCGAGGACTACGACAAACCCAACGCCGGAATTATCTTCCCCAACCCGGATGCGCCGACTGGTTGCCTGCTGACGGTGGAGTCCGTTGAGCGGCTGCTGCAGATTAACGAGGATTCGGTGGTGGTTGTTGACGAGGCCTATATAGACTTTGGCGGCCAGACAGCAATCAGCTTGGTAGATCGCTATGACAACCTGCTGGTCACCCAGACCCTGTCAAAGTCGCGTTCGCTGGCTGGCTTACGGGTCGGTCTGGCGGTCGGTCACCCGGACCTGGTCGAAGCCCTCACCCGAGTAAAGAACAGTTTTAACTCCTACCCGCTCGGCCGTTTAGCCATTGTAGGGGCAGCGGCGGCGTTTGAAGATCAAGGGCATTTTGAGCAGACTCGCAGCAGCAGGGTTATCGAGAGCCGTGAGGTGCTAACGAAGGAACTGACAGCACGTGGCTTCGAGGTACTGCCGTCAGCGGCCAACTTCATCTTTGCCAGGCATCCGAAGCAGGATGGTTGTGAACTGGCAGCCCAGCTGCGGGAACAAGGCGTCATCGTGCGTCATTTCAACCAGGCAAGGATCTCCCAATTTCTCCGAATCACCATTGGTACCCCGGAGATGAACCAGGCGTTGCTCGATGCCCAGAGCTGGTAGTGGCCCTGACACATCAAGAACGACGGCCGGATCTGCCTCGATAAAGTGTGGCGTCTTTGAGAGAACCCCCGCGGAAGATGGCCAGAAACTCCTTGGCTTCGCGAAAAGGGCTCCTCGAACATGCCGGAGTACTCCTCGATGGTGCCTTGTCTGGGTATCGATTTGGTCCAGACGCCGCCAGACCATAAAGACTTGGCGCGCTTTGAACCTGCCGGTTGAGGCATCAAAAAGACCGCGTGGATTCCAAGGCTGCGTTCTCCAGCGCTCAGATCCTTCAGGCAGGGCGTCCCTCCGGTACGCGACCACCACCCGGCAGGATAGAGCCAACTGAACAAACCGGTGGAGGCGCGGTTCTTTGTCAGGCTCACACCCTCGTGTCAATTGGACGGCCACTTAGGCCAGTCGGGTGAGCCAGCCGTGCGTGTCCTCGACCGTTCCGGTCTGGATGCCGAGCAACTGCTGGCGGATGGCCATGGTGGTTTCGCCTGCCTTGGCGTCCTCGGAACCGATGAACTCGGTCTTGTCCTTGAGGACGCCGATGGGGGTGATGACGGCGGCGGTTCCGCAAGCGAAGACCTCGGCGATTTCGCCGGAGGCCACGCCGTCGCGCCACTCGGCGAGGGTGATCTTCCGTTCGGAAACCTCGCGGCCCATGTCCTTCGCCACCTGGATGACGGAAGAACGGGTCACGCCTTCGAGGATGGTTCCGGTGAGTGCCGGAGTGACGAGTGAGCCGTCCTTCATGACGAAGAAGACGTTCATGCCCCCGAGTTCCTCGACGGCATCGTCGTTGAAGTGGTCCAGGAAAAGGACCTGCTTGCAGCCGTTCTCTTCGGCTTCCATCTGGGCAATCAGGGACGCGGCGTAGTTTCCACCGCACTTGGCTGCACCGGTGCCGCCGCGGCCGGCGCGCGCGTACTCACGGGAGATCCAGATGGACACCGGCTTGAGTTCGCCGCCGAAGTAGTTGCCAGCCGGAGAAGCGATGACCCGGAAGGAGACCTCGCGGGCTGCGCGGACACCCAGGAAGGCTTCCGTCGCGATCATGAACGGACGCAAGTACAGGGCTTCGCCGTCGCCGGACGGAACCCACTCCTTGTCCGCCTGCACGAGTTCGCGGATGGCGCCGAGGAAGTACTCCTCGGGCAGTTCCGGGAGGGCCAAGCGGCGTGCCGACTTGTTCAGGCGGGCGGCGTTGGCCTCGGGACGGAAAGTCCAAACGGAGCCGTCGGCGTGGCGGTACGCCTTGAGGCCTTCGAAGATCTCCTGGCCGTAGTGCAGCACTGCCGCCGAAGGGTCCAGGGAAATCGGTCCGTAGGCCTCGACGCGGGCACTGTGCCAGCCGCCCTTGCCCTGGGTGTCGACGCTGTAGTCGACAATGACGGTGTTGTCGGTGAAGTAGTCGCCAAATCCCGGGTTTGCCAGGATAGCTGCACGCTCCTCAGCAGACTTCGGGGTCTCCGAGAGCTGCTGGCTGAATTCGACGCCGTGGGCAGTCTGAGTCATGTTTCCTCCAGTCGGCCACCTCGGATTCAGCGCTGAACGGCGAGGCGGCATGTGGTTATTCGAGACAAGCTTGTGTTCATTACCGGCGGACCTATGCGAGGCTTCATAAGTCGGGCCACAATGCATCGCAAATGGCGCGGGTGCTTATGGTGTGAGACTTCGGTTAGTTCCTCGGTCTGGCGTCGGAGCGCCAAGTTCCGCTCTTTGTGCACTTGCGTGCAATATAACTGCTTTGGTCACCGGGAGATCGGCTGCGTTCTCTACACAGGATCCCGTGTGCTGTTATGAGTCTCGAGTACTATCATCGACTCACTGCGCCGGAAGTCGGGGATGCTCCAAATGCGGTCCAACAACACGTCGCGAAGATGCTCGTGGTCGCGCAGGACAAGGCGAACGGAAAGATCCCATCGTCCCGATACCATGTCTACTTGGGTAACCTCGGGCACCGCCAAAAGGTCCGAGATTGTTTCACTCATCGGCCGGCTTTGGGCCAACTCGATGCCAATGATGACCTGCATCCCGTAACCGAAGGCCGCCGGATCGATCTCAACGCGATAGCCACGAATAACTCCACGGGCTTCAAGCCTCTCAAGACGCTCACCGACTGGTCCTGCCGACATGCCGATTTCTCGTCCAAGGGCACGAATCGACGATCGGGCATCCGCATACAACAATCGAAGGAGCTTCCTGTCGATGTCATCGAGGGACACAGAGGTGCTGACTTCATCAGACACGTCATCACCCCTCTTCTGCCCATCCGGAGCCGCAGTTAGCCTAACATCCCCCGTCATGCGTACAGGATGGCGTCTTCGGGCCGCTCGACAATTGCAGCAACATCAGCCAGGAAACGTGAAGCCATTTGGCCATCCACCAGCCGGTGGTCGATGGACAAAGACAACTGCGCAACGTGCCGGACGGCGAGCTCACCCTCCAGCACCCAAGGCCGCTCTCTCGTCGCGCCAAAAGCCAGGATGGCTGCCTCACCGGGATTCAAAATCGGTGTGGCACCGTCCATTCCGAAAACTCCGATATTGGTGACGGTTATGGATCCGCCCACCAGATCCTCGCGGCTTGTCTTGCCTTCCCGGGCAGTAGCCACCAAATCACTCAGCGCTGCGGCCAACTCCATCAGGCCAAGCTCATGCGCGTCCTTGATATTGGGAACCAGCAGCCCTCGAGGTGTGGCAGCGGCGATGCCGAGGTTGACCCTATGTTTGATAACAATCTCCTGGCTGGCCTCGTCCCAGCTGGAGTTGAGCAGGGGATTCCGACGGAGGGCCAGGAGGATCCCCTTGGCCAGGATCAGCATCGGGGTCACACGAACGTGCTCCCAACCCTTGCTAGACCTAAGCCGGCGCACCAGGTCCAATGTGGACGTCATGTCAACGCTGAGCCATAGCGTGGCGTGAGGCGCGGTGAATGCAGAACGAACCATGGCATCGGCCATTGCGCGCTGAACACCCTTGATCGGAGACCGGGACTCGCGGACGTCGGCTGGAACATGCCCGGAACTCCTTGATGCAGAAATCGACGCCTCGAGGGTACGAGCTGCAGGGCCCGACATAGCGGCGGCAGCATTTTCGACTTGCGCGCGGGTAATGACTCCATCCGATCCTGCAGTAATCGAGGCCAGGTCCACCCCTAGCCTCTTGGCCAATTGACGAACCGGGGGCATCGCCGAATGTGAGCGTGACGAACGCTGCTCTGGCGCCTCCGCTGCCGCAGAATTGCGGAGTTTACGTCGTCGTCCGGCGGCTGCCACCGGACCGTAACCGACAAGAACCGAGGGCTTCGGGTCCGAAGCAGCTTCCTTCTGGGCATCATGCGCTGGGACGGCAGCCCCGGATGCATTCGTCTCTGCCTTGGCCGCTGACGAGATTGCGATGAGGACAGTTCCGACTGGGACTGTTTCACCCGGTTCGACCAGGATCTGGTCGACAATCCCAGCGAAAGGCGATGGTAGTTCCACAAGGGATTTTGCTGTCTCGATTTCGAGGAGGACATCATTTATCTGGACTGGATCACCGACCGCGACCCTCCAGTTCACTACTTCGGCCTCGGTTAGCCCCTCGCCGACGTCCGGGAGGGAGAACGTAGAATTATGCGACATGGCGGTCCTTCATCGAAAAGATAGAGATCGGTCGACAGCGTCGAGGATCCGATCAATGCTGGGTAGGAACTCGTCTTCCACCCGGCTGGGTGGATAGGGCAGGTCATAGCTCCCGACTCGAAGTACGGGTGACTTGAGGGAGTGGTAGCAGCTCTCTGATACCGAAGCGGCGATTTCTGAGCCCAGTCCCAGGAAGGTGGAGGCTTCGTGGACCACGATCATCCGTCCGGTGGTTTCCGCGCATCGCCTGAGCGTTTCAAGATCCAGAGGCGAGATCGAGCGGAGATCGACTACCTGAAGTGATACGCCGTCTTCCGCTGCGGCTTCTGCGGTCTGAAGCGCGGTCTTTACACTTGGCCCATAGGCCACCAAGGTACAGTCTGTGCCCTCGCGAAGGACCCGCGCACGGTCCATGGGGAGCAATTCGGCAGCGTCTATTGAGCCGTCTACTTCGCCCTTGTCCCAGTAACGTCTCTTTGGTTCATAAAACAGTACGGGATCCTCGCTGGCGATAGCTTGGCGGATCAGGTCATGAGCGTCTTGAGGGTTGGAGCATGCGACCACCCGCAGGCCGGCGGTGTGCGCAAAAAGGGCTTCATTGGATTCGCTGTGATGCTCGACTGCGCCGATGCCGCCGCCGACTGGTACCCGAATGACAACGGGGAGCTTAATCACTCCACCCGAACGTGCGCGCATTTTTGCCAGTTGGCTGACGATCTGGTCGAAGGCAGGGTAGATGAACCCGTCGAACTGAATTTCACAAACAGGCCTGAAACCCCTTAGTGCCAGTCCGATTGCAGTTCCGACGATTCCGGATTCAGCGAGCGGAGTGTCGATGACTCGCTGCTTTCCGAATTGTTTCTGCAGGCCGTCGGTGACTCGAAAAACTCCCCCCAGAGTTCCTATGTCCTCGCCCATCAGCAGAACCTTGGGGTCCTCTTCCATGGCTTGGCGAAGACCAGCGTTGATGGAGCCGGCAAGCGTCAAAGTCTTCATGCCGTTACCTCAGCATCCAGGGTGCCTAGGTATGTCTGATACTCCCTGGCCTGCTGTTCCAGCAGGCGGTGGGGTTCAGCGTAAGCTCGGCCGAAGAGTTCCAGGAAGTCTGGTTCTTCGAAGGCGCGGCAAGCGCGCCTTGTTTCCTCGGCGAGGGCCTGGCCCTCTTCTTCCAGCTCGCGGAAGAAATCATCGGAAGTTCCGGAGATCTTGAGTAGTTTTTCCAACCGGAGAATCGGATCCCGACGGCGCCAGCTTTCCACTTCGTCATCCTCTCGATATTTGCCGGGATCATCCGAGGTGCTGTGTCCGGCGATCCGATATGTCATAGCCTCTACAAACGCCGGTCCCTGTCCATTGCGGACGCGCTCGGCCGCCTCGCGGGTGACTGCGTGGACCGCCAGCGCATCATTCCCATCGACCAGATAGGAATCAAGCCCGAACCCTGAGGCTCTTTGATGAAGAGCGGTACGACTTTGCATATTGCTCGGGGTTGAGATCGCCCACTGGTTGTTTTGGCAAAAGAAGATCAATGGCACCGAAGTTGTCGCGGCCCAGTTCAGTGCTTCGTTGACGTCGCCCTGGCTGCTCGCGCCATCACCGAAGTACACCAGCACTACTTCGTCGCTTTGCTCCCGTGCCACACCCATCGCGTACCCAGTGGCATGAAGTGTCTGAGCCCCTAGAACAAGGGAGTAGATATGGAAACGACGGTCGTCGGGGTTCCATCCCGTGTGCGAGATCCCGCGCCATTGGGAAAGGATCTCATGCGGGGACATACCCCGAGCCAAAGCGGCAGCATGCTCCCGGTAACTCGGGAACACATGATCATCGTCCCGAAGGGCGCGAATTGAGCCAACCTGGGCTGCTTCCTGCCCGAGACACATGAGCCAGAGCCCCAGCTCCCCTTGTCGCTGGAGGGAAAGCGCTGCGTTGTCAAGACTCCGGGCCAAATACATGTCCCGAAAAAGCTTCTTACCCAGGTCCAGATCGAAACCATATTCTTTTCCCTGTTGGGTGAGTTCACCCCCTGGTGTCACAAATTGAACAGGGGTATCGATTACCTTCGCGGGCTCGACGCCATGGATTACGGCTGTGTCAGCGCTTTGGCCTGCGGAATCTAGAACGATTGATTGTGTCATGACGCTCCTTGCCTCCTGGCAATGCTGTCGGGGTGGGCCCGGGCGAACAGGTCATTGTTCCGGCTGGGCTGTTGTTCAAGTTCGGACGACTACCGTGTCGTGCGACTGTCAAGTAGATTTACGATTCTGTCTCACATATGAGCAGAAATCAAGACTCATGGCAAATCAGTTGATCGGCAATTTGACGGATTATCCTAACGATTGATGATCGAAGTCTTGTCTTTCAAGTGGATTCCGGTACGCTGGGTACCCTGCAGTACCGAGGCCGGCTTCTCTGCTTTGTAGATCCGGGAGCAAATAGTAGGACGTCCTAGAAGTTAGTGGCTGAGATGCCTTGCTGGACGATCCATCAGAGCTCTGAGCGGCTCGATAAACCCAACTTCAATGCGAAGGAGCATTCGTGATACGCCAACTTTCCCATTACGTCGACGGGCAACTTGTGGAGGGCACATCCGCTCGCTTCGGGGACGTCTTCGATCCATGTACCGGTGACACTCAGGCCAGGGTTCCGCTTGCGGACGTTGAAGAGGTCCGCAACGCCATCGCCAGTGCGGAGAAGGCCCAGCTGGCCTGGGGCGCGATGAATCCTCAGAGGAGGGGGCGCATCCTGCTGAAGTTTGTGGACCTCGTGAATAAGAACATGGAAGAGCTGGCGAGGCTGTTGTCTTCTGAGCACGGGAAGACGGTTGCTGACGCCAAAGGGGACATCCAGCGCGGCCTGGAGGTCGTGGAGTTCGCGGCGGGAGCCCCGCACTTGCTAAAGGGAGACTTCTCCGACAGCGCAGGCACCGGAATCGATGTTCATTCACTTCACCAGCCGCTCGGCGTTGTTGCCGGTATCACCCCGTTCAACTTCCCGGCAATGATCCCTTTGTGGAAATGTGGCCCGGCCCTAGCCGCAGGCAACTCTTTCATCCTTAAGCCATCGGAGAGAGACCCGTCGGTTCCGCTGCGGCTGGCAGAGCTATTCACGGAGGCAGGCTTGCCGGACGGTGTCTTCAATGTGGTGAACGGGGACAAAGTGGCGGTGGATGCGCTGCTGGACGATGAACGGGTAAAGGCTATCGGCTTCGTAGGTTCCACGCCGATTGCCCAGTACATCTACGCCACCGCGGCTGCCCAAGGGAAGCGCGCCCAGTGTTTCGGTGGCGCCAAGAACCACATGGTGATCATGCCCGACGCAGATTTGGATATCGTCGCCGACGCCCTGATGGGGGCAGGCTTCGGCTCCGCAGGCGAGCGATGCATGGCGATTTCCGTTGCCGTCCCGGTCGGTAGAGCCACCGGCGATGCCCTGGTAACCAAGCTATTGGAGCGAATTAAGACCCTCAAAGTCGGTCATAGCCTGGATGAAGATTCTGATTTCGGTCCTGTGGTGGCCCGTTCAGCGAAGGATCGGATCGAAGGCTACATCCAGACCGGCATTGACGAGGGGGCTACCCTGCTCGCTGACGGTCGCGGGCTTGAGGTAGACGGGTACGAGGGCGGCTTCTGGGTGGGCCCGACCCTTTTTGACAACGTAAGCAAGGACATGACGATCTATAAGGAAGAGATTTTCGGGCCGGTGCTTAGCATCCTTCGCGCAAATAGCTACGACGAGGCTCTTCGCCTGTGCAGCGAGCACGAATTCGGCAACGGCGTGGCCATCTTCACCCGAGACGGCGACGCCGCACGAGACTTCGCCAGCAAGGTCCAGGTTGGCATGGTGGGCATCAATGTCCCGATCCCAGTACCCATTGCCTACTACACGTTCGGAGGCTGGAAAGCCTCGGGTTTCGGCGACCTCAATCAACACGGCACAGATGCCTTCCGCTTCTACACCAAAACCAAAACAGTGACCACTCGATGGCCTTCCGGAATCAGGAAAGGCTCCAGCTTTGTGATGCCAGAGGGCAGCTAGTGCCTGAGCGCCTATTTTCCTGGACCACGACGACGAATCAGATGGCCTTTGGGCGCCGGGTGATGTGCTATTTCGCTCCGCTGGGAAACGTTGAGCTCAAACTAGCTGAATGGAGATCGCAGAATGCATGAGCAGGTTTCAAAAGAGACAACCATCGCCTTTCTGGGGCTCGGCCACATGGGAGGACCGATGGCCGCAAACCTCGCGAAGGCGGGATTCAGGGTCTTCGGCTTCGATGTAACGGCCACGGCTCTGCAGGAGGCGCGGGCACGTGGAGTGGCTGCAGCGGAAACTGCGGTCGAGGCCGTACGGCACGCTGACATTGTCGTAACGATGCTACCCAACGGGCAGCATCTCCTTGACGCCTACCGTGGGGATCCGTCCGGTCAGGAGCAACCGGGGCTGCTCAGCGCGGCTAAGAAAGGCACACTCTTCGTCGACTGCTCCACCATCAACGTAAAGGAAGCCAGAGAAGCATCCGCTCTGGCCGTGCGTGCCGGTCATCGCGCCATGGATGCGCCGGTTTCCGGCGGAGTCGCCGGTGCGGAAGCCGGGACACTCACGTTCATGGTCGGCGCCCTGCCTGAAGATTTCGAATACGCGAGACCCCTGCTGGACGCCATGGGCCGGCGCATCGTCCACTGTGGTGAACACGGGGCTGGCCAAGCGGCCAAAATCTGCAACAACATGATCCTGGGTATCTCGATGATTGCGGTGAGCGAAGCGTTTGTGCTCGGTGAGAAGTTGGGGCTGACCCATCAGAGCCTCTTCGACGTCGCTTCCGCCGCTTCCGGACAGTGCTGGGCTCTGACAACGAACTGCCCGGTTCCGGGCCCTGTTACCACAAGTCCAGCAAACCGCGGCTACGAACCCGGCTTCGCCGCTGCCTTGATGGCCAAGGATCTCAAACTGGCGCTAAATGCTATGGAAACCACCGGAGTGTCTGCACGGCTGGGGTCACTAGCCTCCGAAATCTACGACGCCTTTTCTGTCGAAGGCGGTGGTGGCCGGGATTTCTCGGGCATTATCACCGACATCCGGGAGAAATCGAAGCGTTAGAGAGCCCGATCGGGGTCAGGCGCCAGCTAAGAGTTGATCGGGGTGCAGCGCAAATACGAAAGGTTGTAACGATGACGAAAATGTTGATTATTGGACCACCCGGATCAGGAAAAGGCACCCAGGCAGAGCGCGTTTCGTGTTGTCTAGGCGTAGCCGCGATTTCTACCGGCGACATTTTCCGGGCTAACGTCAAGACACGGACGCCTCTGGGCATCGAGGCCCAGAGATACATCGACGCGGGAGACTTCGTTCCAGACAGCGTGACCAACAAAATGGTCCGCCGCCGCCTCAGCGAGGCCGACATTCAGGAGGGTTTCCTGCTGGACGGTTATCCTCGCACCTCTGCGCAGATGGACTACCTCGACGGGATCCTCGCCGAGTTCGACCAAAAGATCGACGCTGTGCTGCAGTTGACGGCCGACGAAGAAGAGCTCGTTTCAAGACTGCTGGGCCGTGCCGCAAAGACCGCCCGGAGCGACGACACTGAGACCGTGATACGCCACCGCCTCGACCTTTTCCGCTCAGAGACCGAAGCCGTCCTTGCGAAGTATTCTGAGCGCGGCATCCTGCATGTTATCGATGGAACCGGTGAAATCAAGAATGTTACCGACCGCATTATTCGGGAACTTAGTGCCGTGGTCGGTAACTGACAGGGAGGAAAGACCCTTGGATCGGCGGCGAAACCGGAGCTTCACCAGATCATCACGCGAGCGGGACTACAGAAGGACTTCCAGTGAAGACAGAAACCCCTGACAGGATACCGTCGCCTACGACATCGGCCCTGCCTTTCGCTGAAGCGGATCTGATGCACATTGTGGATCTTCTGACCCCGGCAGAGAGAGCGCCATCGAGACGTCCGGGAGTTCCTGCAGTCCAGGGTAAGGACGCAATCAATCGACTACTGGAACCGAGAGGAGTTTCCGTTCGGGCTCCTTGCCGAGATCGGGAAGTACGGATTGGGCGGACTCCAGACCGACGGCACCTCTAAATTGTTCAAGGGCCTCATGTACGTTGAACTGGCCCGCGCCGACGTTTCCTTGTCAGCGCTTGTGGGGATCCACAACGAGCTCATTGTCGGAATGATCAACGAACTCGGATCCGAGGAACAGAAGCGGCGTTGGCTTCCAGGCCTAACGGACTTCACCCACCTCGGGGCGTTCGCCCTCACCGAGCCCGAGCATGGCTCCGACATCGCCGGCGGGCTGGAAACCACAGCGAAACTCGACGGCAGCGAATGGGTCATCAACGGCGCCAAACGATGGATCGGGGCCGGAACCATCGCGGATTTCGCGCTCGTCTGGGCACGGGACATCGCTGACGGGCACATCAAGGGATTCATTGTGGAGACCGATCGAACCGGATACAAGGCCACCAAGATTTGGAACAAGATCGGCCTTCGAATCATGCAAAACGCCGATATCGTCCTGGATGAAGTCCGCATTCCTGCCCATAATCTCTTGCCAGGTGCTTCGCACTTTGCCAGAGCCAACGCCCTTCTCCGGGATTCCCGTGCCTGGGTGGGATGGCAAGGTGCCGGCATCCAGCTGGCCGCGTTCGATATCGCCCGCTCCTACATTCTGGAACGCCGACAGTTCGGCAAGGAACTCGCCCGATTCCAGCTCATCCAGTTGCAACTATCCGAAATCCTAGGTAACGCTACCGCGTCACTGGCACTGATGGTTGAGTTGGCCCGGATCCAGGAAGCTGGAAAGCTGGAAATGATCCAAGCAGCTATGGCCAAGGCCACGACAAGCCGGCTGGCCCGTTCCTCCGTGGCAATGGGGCGATCCATGCTTGGAGGCAACGGGATCAGTACCGATTTCGAGATGGGGAAGCTCTTCGGAGACGCCGAAATCCTCTACACCTACGAAGGCAGCTACGAAATCAACTCACTGATCGTGGGCCGGGCAGTAACAGGAAAGTCGGCATTTGTTTAGCCCCGGATGGGACTCGCGCGAATGATGCAGAGAGACGCCGGAAGTCTGAAATCTGTCACCCCCCGGACTGCTGAGGCGGGCTGATGTGCTGGCTGGATGCTTATCCCTGTTCGGTTTGGCCCCGCCCTTCAGCTCCGAGAATCCGTTCCGCCTCGCACACAAACTCGATTTACTCTAAAACAGGGCCGGCATGAGTGTCCCTGTCGTCCCGCCGAATCAACCGCACTTTAGGTTTTGCACCCCGGAAAGGACACTCCGTGGCAGAGCCGGATCAAGGCGACCCACATCTAGAGGAACGGCACCGCGAAGAGACGGAGAGGCATCCCCTGGTGATACGGGCAGGTCTTAGCCCCGGTGACGTCGTATCGCTTCGCGGGCGCGGCACCCGGGAATGGATCGGAACAGTGGAGTCCAGGACCAGCGACGGGCTCATTATCTGGATAAGGGACGACCTCAATCAGAGGAGATCTTTTCATTTTCGTGAATGCCAATCCGCACGCGTAATACGCTCCCCGGGATCCCAGCAGCAGTGAGAACCCTGCCCGGCGGGACTGCGTGCCGCAGACGGCCCTTAGACGCCTGCGGTCACGGTTATGTGCGGTTACCCCCAACCTGGCCGTAATTCCGGCCAGGCCGGCACAGTCGGGGATTCTGCTCGAACACAGCCGTTCCGGTCGCCGCGCTCACAGCTCACCACCGTTGGCGGTTGCGTACTCTTCAGCGGACATCAGCGGGCCATGTTCGATCACGGCCACCTTGAAGAGCCAGCCCGCACCGTACGGATCGTTGTTGATCAGGGCAGGATCGTCGACGACGGCGGAGTTCACTTCCGTGACCTCGCCCGTCACCGGGGAGTACAGGTCCGAGACGGACTTGGTGGACTCAACCTCGCCGCAGGTCTCCCCCGCAGTCACAGCGGAACCGACCTCCGGCAGGTCAACGTACACGATGTCGCCGAGGGCATCCGCCGCAACCGCTGAAATTCCAATCCCCGCCGGGCCAAATCCGTCAGCAGCAACCCATTCGTGCTCTACGGAGTACTTCAGTTCAGCAACAACCTTGCTCATGTTTTTGTCCTTTACGTTGTGAAAATCTGTGGTGATCGGCGGCGCGGCGCCGGGCTATCTGGCGCGCTTGTAGAAAGGCAGTGCAACGACTTCAAAGGTTTCCAGTTTCCCTCGCAGGTCGACGTCGACAATTGCGCCTGGTTCGGCGTGCTCGACGTCCACATACGCCATAGCGATCGGGTAACCGAGAGTGGGGCTTGGCTGGCCCGAGGTGACTTCGCCGATCAGCGTCCCGTTCTTGAGCACCGAATAGTGGGCGCGGGCGGCGCGGCGGCCCAGTCCTTTGAGTCCCACGAGTTTTTGGCCGAGTGTCGTTCCGACGCCCGCGGCCTTGATCGCCGTCAGCGCGTCCTTGCCTACGAAGTCGCTTTCCTTGGCGAGAGAGACAACGGGACCCAGGCCGGCAGCGTAGGCGTTCCCGTAGCGGGAGAGTTCGTTGCCGTAGAGCGGCATGCCCGCCTCCAGGCGGAGGGAATCTCGGGATGCGAGGCCGGCGGGGATGAGGCCGTGGCCTTCGCCGGATTCCAGGAGTGCTTCCCAGAGTCCTGCCGCGTCTTCATTGGGAACGTAGATCTCGAAGCCGTCTTCACCGGTGTACCCGGTGCGGGCCAAGAGGAGCTCCTGGCCGTTGATCTCGACCTCAACAGCCGCGTAGTACTTCAGCCCGGTGACCAGCGGATGCTGCTCGGCCGGGACCAAGCGGAGGAGGATTTCTTCCGCCTTGGGACCCTGGACGGCGATCAGGGATGTGATGGCGGATGCGTCCTGCACCGTGACGTTGAAGTTGGCGGCCCGCTGGGCGAGTTCCTGGACGACGGTGTTGGCGTTGCCGGCGTTGGGCACAACGAGGTACGTGTCTTCGGCTCGGCGGTAGGAGATGAGGTCGTCGATGATTCCGCCGTCGGGGTTGCAGATCAGCGAGTACTTGGCCTTGCCTACCGCGATCGCCGACAGCTTCCCGACCAGTGCGTAGTCCAGGAAGGCCGCCGCGTCCGGGCCGGTGACCCAGACTTCGCCCATGTGGGAAAGGTCGAACAAGCCGGCGGCGTTACGTACTGCATGGTGCTCGGCGAGTTCCGAGTCGTATTTCAGGGGCATCTGCCAGCCACCGAAGTCCGTGAAGGACGCCCCGGCGATTTTGTGCTGCTCGTAAAGAGCTGTGTAGTTCTCAGTCATTGCGTCAGTCCTTAGATTTCGAACGTTTCTGTGGTTTCCTCGAACTCTTCGAGGGGAGGGCAGGAGCAGACCAGGTTGCGGTCGCCTGCGGCGCCGTCGATGCGGCCGACGGGCGGGAAGTACTTGTCCTGCTT